>JAHZFC010000212.1 GCA_019421525.1 Clostridiales bacterium | reverse complement strand
GCGTCGCGAACAGGCGCAGCGTGACGGGCGGCGCTGTCAAAAGAAATGGGGTCGGGAAAAGCGTCCTCCAAGGGCGCTAGCCCTTGACTTTTGCCAACTTTCTGTGCGAGCAGAAAGTAGGTCGCCGCAAGGCGAAACCTTGCAGGAGGCAGAGGCCCTGGTAGGGCCTCATAGGGGTGCAAGGGGATCGCCCCTGCCGGGAAAGGAGATGAGCACCATCAAAACGCCTAAGAAGCCGAAGGTATCCGCCCCCAGGCCCAGGAAAGGGGCCGGGAAAAAGGATGCCGGCCAGCGGCCGGAAAAAGCGAAAAGACACCGGCAGTCCCGGGGGCTGCGGGGAAAGTGGATGCTCAACTCCCTGGCGGTGGTGGGTGCGGTGCTGCTGCTGGCGGGCACCTTGTTCGTCACCACCATGTACTCCTCCTATTACCAGGTGATGAGCGAGCGGATGGAGACCCAGGCCACCACCGCCGCCAGCTTCCTCCAGAGCAACGCCACAGAGCAGGAGTACCTGTCCGCGGCCCGGTACTATATGACCTCCGACTCCTCGGAGACGGAGAATATGGAGCTGCAGTTCCTCGATGATGACGGACGCATCCTCATGTCCTCCCTGCTGGACGCGCCCCGCGCCTCGCCGGGCACCCTGGATATCCAGGCGGTGCTGGGCGACCCAGAGACCGGCGCGGTCCGGGAGCGGGTGCGGACCTGGAGCGGCCAGGACCCGGAGACCGGCGAGCACGTGATGGCCACCTCCGCCGCCGTGGTGTACAACGGAAAAGTGGTGGGGGTGACCCGGCTGGTGACCTCTCTGCGGGAGCTGGACCGGCAGATGGTATACATCATCGCCATCACCGCCCTGGTGTGCATCGGGGTGCTGGTGATGGTGTGGCTGACCAACTATTACTTCATCCGCTCCATCCTGGAACCGGTGTCCCGGGTGACGGAGACGGCCAAGCGCATCGCCGCAGGCAGCTACGGCATCCAGATGGAGAAAAAGTCCGATGATGAGATGGGCCAGCTCACCGACGCCATCAACGACATGTCCCTGAAGATCGACCAGGCGGAGAAAAGCCAGTCAGAGTTCATCTCCTCCGTCTCCCATGAGCTGCGCACCCCCCTGACCGCCATCAACGGCTGGGCGGAGACCTTGTATAACGGCGAGGTGCGGGACGCGGAGGACGTGAAGAAGGGCATGGGCATCATCGTGTCGGAGGCCCGGCGGCTGACCAATATGGTGGAGGAGCTGCTGGAGTTCTCCCGCATCGAGGCCGGGCGGTTCAACCTGTCGGTGGAGCCGCTGGACATCGTGGCCGAGCTGGAGGACGCGGTGTACACCTACCGGGAGTTCTTCCGCCGGAAGGGGCTGGAGCTGTGCTATACCGAGCCGGAGGAGACCTTCCCCACAGTCACCGGCGACCCGGAGCGGCTGCGGCAGGTGTTCTGCAACCTGCTGGACAACGCCGACAAGCACGGCGGCTCCGGCGGCCGGGTGGACGTGTCCGTGGCCCGGGACGACGATGACGCGGTGATCTGCATCCGGGACTATGGCCCGGGCATCCCGGAGGAGGAGCTGCCCCACGTCAAGTACAAGTTCTACAAGGGCTCGTCCAAGGCCAGGGGCTCCGGCATCGGCCTGGCCGTGTGCGAGGAGATCGTCACCCGCCACGGCGGCACCCTGGAGCTGTCCAACGCCGAGGGGGGCGGCTGTCTGGTGACCATCCGGCTGCCTCTGGACGTGGGATGACCGGAAGGCGCCCTTCATGAGATAGAACGAAAGTTCGATAAATATATTGAAAAACCCCGGCCTATCTGCTAGACTGTATCCGGGCACGGGGCGACCAGTTTAAGGAGAAACAGACCCATGGCAAAGAAAGGATCCCAAAGCTGTATCACGACCCCCTACAAGACTACCTGCGGCGGGCAGGCCCTCATCGAAGGCATCATGATGCAGGGCCCGGAGCGGCGGGCAGTGGTGGTGCGCAAGCCGGACGGAGAGCTGGAGGTGACCACCTGGGACATCCAGCCCCGGAAGTCCTTGTGGCGCCTGCCCTTCCTCAGAGGGCTCAAGACCTTCTGTTCGTCCATGTACCACGGCATCAAGGCCCTGATGTACTCCGCCGATGTGTCAGGCGAGATGGAGGTGGAGGACGAGGAGCTCACCGGATTGGACAAGTGGATCAGCGAACACTTCTCCGACGAGAAGGCGTCCGCTCTCATCATCGGCCTGGCCGCGGTGCTGGGCGTGGCCTTCTCCATCGGGCTGTTCATCCTGCTGCCCACCGCCATCACCGGGCTCATCGGCCTGGTGTGGAAGACCATGCCCCTGTGGTTCCGGTCTGTGCTGGAGGGCATCATCAAGGTGGCCATCTTCATGGGCTACCTGTTTTTGTGTTCCCGGATGAAGGAGATCCACCGGGTCTTTGAATACCACGGCGCGGAGCACAAGACCATCTACTGCTATGAGAACGGCCTGGAGCTGACGGTGGAGAACGTGCGCAGGCAGCCCCGGCACCATCCCCGCTGCGGCACCAGTTTTTTGTTCGTGGTGATCGCGGTGTCCATCTTCCTGTCCATCGTGATCTTCACCCCCCTGGAGATCGAGAACACCTGGCTGCGGATGCTGCTCCATCTGCTGCTGCTGCCCCTTATCGTATGCGTCACCTATGAGTTCAACCGCTTTGTGGGGGGACACGACGGGGCGCTGTGCCGGGCCCTGCGGGCCCCGGGCATGTGGATGCAGAACTTCACCACCTTTGAGCCGGACGACTCCATGATCGAGGTGGGCATCGAGGCGCTCAAGCAGGTGCTGCCCAAGGAGAAGGGCGCGGACAAGTGGTGAGCGAGGGCGGTGGCCCTTGCCACCACGAGAGGGCCTTCCCGCCCTCCGGGGGGTGACTTTTTGAATGCGCAAAAAGTCACCAAAAACGCACTTAGGGGGTGTGGCCCCGGATGCAGCACCGGCCAGAGGGCGGCCGGGCTCCATAGGGTCCCCACCCCCTAAGGACCCCC
>JAHZFC010000211.1:488-3028 GCA_019421525.1 Clostridiales bacterium | reverse complement strand
TGGCAACGGGCTGCATGTGGGACATGCCCGACCCTACACCGCCATGGACGTAATAGCCCGGAAAAAGCGGATGGACGGCTACAACGTGCTGTTCCCCATCGGCTTTGACGCCTTCGGCTTGCCGACTGAGAACTACGCCATTAAGAACCACATTCACCCCGCTAAGGTGACGAAGGACAATATCGCCAACTTCACCAAGCAGCTGCATATGTTGGGCTACTCCTTTGATTGGGACCGGATGGTGGACACCACCGGCCCCAGCTACTATAAGTGGACCCAGTGGATCTTTCTCCAGCTCTACAAGCACGGCCTGGCCTATAAAACCACTATGCCGGTAAACTGGTGCACCTCCTGTAAGTGCGTGCTGGCTAACGAGGAGGTGGTGGAAGGCGTCTGTGAGCGGTGCGGTTCGCCTGTCATCCGCAAGGAGAAGAGCCAGTGGATGCTGAAGATTACCGCCTACGCCCAGCGGCTCATCGACGACCTGGACGATTTGGACTTCATCGAGCGGGTGAAGATCCAGCAGAAGAACTGGATCGGCCGCTCCACCGGCGCCGAGGTTACCTTTAAGGCTACCACCGGGGACGACATCGTAGTGTATACCACCCGCCCGGATACCCTGTTTGGAGCCACCTACATGGTCCTCTCGCCGGAGCACGAGCTGGTGAAGAAGTGGATGCCCCTGCTGGCCAACGCCCAGGAGGTCCAGGACTATCAGAAGGCCGCCGCTTCCAAGTCCGACCTGGAGCGCACCGAGCTGAACAAGGAGAAGACTGGCGTCAAGCTGGACGGCGTGCGGGGCGTAAACCCGGTCAACGGCAGGGAGATCCCCATTTTCATCTCCGACTACGTCCTGGCCACCTACGGCACCGGCGCCATCATGGCCGTTCCTGCCCACGACGACCGGGACTGGGAGTTTGCCAAGAAGTTCGGCTGTGAGATCATCGAGGTGGTGTCCGGCGGCGAGGACGTGCAGAAGGCCGCCTTTACCGCCAAGGATGAGACCGGCATCTTGGTCAACTCCGACTTCCTCAACGGCCTGACTGTGAAGGACGCCATCCCTGTTATCACCAAGTGGCTGGAGGACAAGGGCATCGGCCATGCCCAGGTGAACTACAAGCTGCGGGACTGGGTGTTCTCCCGCCAGCGGTACTGGGGCGAGCCCATCCCCATGGTTTGGTGTGACAAGTGCGGCTGGCAGCCCATCCCCGAAGACCAGCTGCCTCTGCTCCTGCCCGAAGTGGAGAGCTATGAGCCTACCGACGACGGCGAAAGCCCCATCAGCAAGATGACCGACTGGGTGAACACCACCTGTCCCTGCTGCGGCGGCCCCGCCAAACGGGAGACCGATACCATGCCCCAGTGGGCCGGCTCCAGCTGGTACTTCCTGCGGTATATGGACCCCCACAACGACAAGGAGTTCGCCTCCAAGGAGGCGCTGGAGTACTGGTCTCCCGTGGACTGGTACAACGGCGGCATGGAGCACACCACGCTGCATCTGCTCTACTCCCGGTTCTGGCACAAGTTCCTCTATGACATCGGCGTGGTGCCCACCAAGGAGCCCTATGCCAAGCGCACCAGCCACGGCATGATCCTGGGCGAGGGCGGCGAGAAGATGTCCAAGTCCCGGGGCAACGTGGTGAACCCCAACGACATCGTGGACCAGTACGGCGCCGACACCATGCGCCTCTATATCATGTTCATCGGCGACTTCGAGAAGGCCGCCACCTGGTCCAATGACGCGGTGAAGGGCTCCAAGAGGTTCCTGGACCGGGTGTGGAACCTGGCGGAGAGCGCCTCCGACAGCTACGACGTGACCCCCGCCAACGAGGCTATCATCCACAAGACCATCAAGAAGGTCACCGAGGACATCGACAGCCTGAAGATGAACACCGCCATCGCCGCCATGATGACCATGGTGAACGAGCTGAGCGCCAACGGCTGCACCCGGGGCGACCTGAAGTACCTGATCCTGCTGCTGAACCCCTTCGCCCCTCACATCACTGAGGAGCTGTGGGAGAACCTGGGCTTCGCCGCCCAGACCGGCAAGATGTGCTGCCAGGCGGAGTGGCCCGTGGCGGACGAGAGCAAGACCGTGGCCGCCACGGTGGAGATGGCCGTCCAGGTGAACGGCAAGCTGAAGGGCACCATCTCCATGCCCACCGACAGCGGGGAGCAGGCCGTGGTGGACGCCGCCCTGGCGGTGGAGAAAGTGGCCAAGGCCACCGAGGGCATGCAGATCGTCAAGACCATCCTGGTAAAGAACCGGCTGGTGAACCTGATCGTGAAGCCCCGGTAATCCCTATAAGACACGGAAAGGCCGGGCGGAGTTTCCGCCCGGCCCTGTACACATTCAGAAAGGAGATACCATGAGACATCTCGATGCATTTCTGGCGCTGCTGTGCGGCCGCTTTGACAACGCTCGGCAGCTGGAGGAGCTGAAGCAGACCGGGGGACCCGCGCTGCCCTATGCAGAGCATGTCAACACCATCTGCAACGAAAAGATCGCCGGCCTGCCGGCGGATTTCCCGGGCAAATTC
>JAHZFC010000211.1:0-478 GCA_019421525.1 Clostridiales bacterium | reverse complement strand
GGGGTGTTTGTGCTGGAGGAGAGCTACTACACCACGGACGGCAGGACCCACGCCTCGCCCCACCTGTTCCTCTTCACCGAGGAGGGAGAGGCGGTGAAGCTGACCTCCTATCAGCTGCCGAAAGGTCAGGACGGCAGCCCGGTCTCCTGGGAGACCCTGCCGCCAATGCAGTGGCAGGACCTGGAGGTCTCCGGCAAGTTTACCCCCGCCCTCTATACGCTGCACGGCGGCGTATGGGAGGGAGGCAGTGTCAGCATGTTCTCCCCGGTGCTGAAGTTCACCCTGTACGAACGCTTTTCCGAAGAAGCGCTGGAGGTGACAGAGACCATGGAGATGAACGGGAAGCGGACATTTGGCTTCGATGTGCCCATCGTCTACCGGAGAAAAGAGACGCCGGATCGGGAAGATCCTGAAGGGAAATGCTGATTTTCTGGAAAATGTCTTGACAATGGCCTGTAAGGTTTGTATAATGCTTTTG
>JAHZFC010000210.1:1636-3036 GCA_019421525.1 Clostridiales bacterium | reverse complement strand
CTACGACGAGATCTACGACTTCGCCAACTACGCCTTCAACAAGGCCCACGCCGTGGCCTACGCGGTGGTGGCCTACCAGACCGCCTGGTTCAAATGCCACCACACCCGGGAGTATATGGCTGCCCTGCTCACCTCGGTGCTGGACTCCCAGGAGAAGGTGGCAGAGTATATCGCCGAGTGCCGGGAGAACGACATCCAGCTCCTGCCCCCGGATATCAACGAGTCGGGCGCCACCTTCACCGTGTCCGGCCAGAACATCCGCTTTGGCCTTGCCGCCCTCAAAGGGGTGGGCCGGGGCTTTATGGAGGCAGTGCTCCGAGAACGTGAAAAGGGAGGTCCCTTTACATCATTCCCAGAGTTTTGCAGCCGGATGTATGACTGTGACCTGAACAAGCGGGTGCTGGACAGCCTGATCCGCTCCGGCTCCTTTGACAGCATGGGCTACCGGAGGAGCCAGCTGCTGGCGGTCTATGAGCAGGTGGTGGACTCCATCGCCCGGGACAGGAGGAAGAATCTGGAGGGCCAGTTCGACCTGTTCGGCGGGAATGGTGATGCGGTGTCGGTGCCCGATGTGGTGCTGCCGGAGATCGAGGAGTTCTCCCCGCGGGAGCTGATGCAGATGGAGAAGGAGACCACTGGGCTCTATCTCAGCGGCCACCCCATGGACGAGTACCGGGGACAGGCGCGCAGGTATCAGGCAGTCCCCCTGGCCTCGATCCTGTCCGACCTCAAGAATGAGGAGGGGCCCCAGCAGTACAGCGACGGGCAGCGGGTGACCGTGGCGGGGATCATCTCCGCCGTCAAGACCAAGACCACCAAGAACAATACCCTCATGGCCTATGTGGGGCTGGAGGACGACACGGCTTCTATGGAGCTGCTTTGCTTCTCCCGGGTGCTCAGTGACAGCGGATCCTACCTGAAAGCGGGCATCGCGGTAGCGGTCCAGGGAAAGATCTCCATCCGGGACGAGAAGGAGCCCCAGCTCATGGTGGACCGGGTCCTCCCCCTGGGAGAGCCTGTGAGCGCCGGCGCGAAGCAGACCCTTTGGGTGAAGCTGACAGATGGCGGCGCCCCGCTGGTATGGCTCCGGCGGCTGCTGGGGATGTTCCCGGGGCAGGACCAGGTGATCGTATATCTGGCGGACCAGAAGAAAAAGCTCCACTCCTATTGCCAGCACCATCAGGCCCTGATTGCGGAGCTGGATGAGGTCCTGGGACAGGAGAATGTGGTCCTGGATGGACGCTGACCGTCCGCCGACCGGAGAGAGAACGTGCGGGGCGAAGGAGAGAGAGCATGACCAAAGCACTGAGTATGCTGGCCAAGCTGTTGGCAAAGCTGGCTAAGCTGCTGTTCCACCGGATCGGGATCATCGCGGTGATGATCCTGCTGCAGATCGGGTT
>JAHZFC010000210.1:0-1626 GCA_019421525.1 Clostridiales bacterium | reverse complement strand
GGTGATGTTCGCCATTTTGAGCAGCACCCCCTATTACCGCCTGTTCAGCTGGGCACTGGATCTGATGTCGGCGCTGGTGGCCCTGTGGATCGCGGGGAACCGGAGCAATCCCGGCTACAAGGTGGGCTGGATCATCATCGTGCTGATGTTCCCGCCTTTGGGCGCGGTGGCCTATCTGCTGCTGGGGGGCAACCGCCTGTCCAAGTACAATCAGCGCAGGCTCAAGGCCATGGAGCGGAAGGTGCGCCAGAATCTGGGGGGGGACTGCGGCAGGTCCGAGGCGCTCTCCCAGCTGAAGGGACCGGATGCCGGACGTCTCGCCCACTACCTGGAGCAGACCGTCAACTGCCCGGTCTATGGCAACACCAGGACCAAATACTACCCGCTGGGCGACGACTGTTATGATGATCTGCTGGCGGCGATCCGGAGCGCCAGGCGGTATGTGTTCATCGAATATTTTATCATCGAGGAGGGAAAGCTCTGGAACTCAGTGCTCCAGATCCTCCAGGAGAAGGTGAAGGAGGGGGTGGAGGTCCGGGTCATCTACGATGATGTGGGCTCGATCTTCACCCTTCCGGCAGATTATCCCGCCCGGCTGGAGAAGCTGGGCATCCAGTGCCGGGTGTTCAATCGTATGGTGCCGGTGATCTCCCTGCGGCAGAACAACCGGGACCACCGGAAATATATGATCGTGGACGGCCGGGTGGCCTTTACCGGAGGCATCAACATGGCGGATGAGTACATCAACGTCAAGCCCCGGTTCGGCCACTGGAAGGACAACGCCATCCGGCTGGAGGGGGACGCAGTGTGGTCCATGACGGTGTCCTTCCTGTCCATGTGGGACTTTACCCGGAAGCAGGAGGAGGACCTGCGGCCCTATCGCCCCGCTCCCGCTGCGGCCGGGGCGATGGGATATGTCCAGCCCTACCATGACTGCCCCTGGGATGACGAGCCGGTGGGCCAGTCGGTCTATCTGCACCTGATCGATCGGGCCAAGCGGTATGTCTATATCACCACGCCCTATCTGGTCATCGACCATACGGTGACCATGGCTCTGTCTCTGGCAGCCAAGTCCGGGGTGGATGTGCGGATCATCACCCCCCACATCCCGGACAAGAAAACAGTGTTCGAGGTGACCCGCTCCTACTATCGTCAGCTGCTGGAGGCGGGGGTCAAGATCTACGAGTATGAGCCGGGCTTTATCCACAGCAAGATCTTCGTGGTGGATGACATCTTCGCCACCGTGGGCACCGTGAACCTGGACTACCGCAGTATGTTCCTGCACTTTGAAAACGGCGTGCTGCTCTATGATACAGACACTGTGGCAGATATCCGGGAGGACATCCTGACCACCCAGGACCGGAGCATCCAGGTGACGGTGGAGGCGTGCAAGCGCGTACCGTGGCCCCGCAAGCTCCTGCGGGTGCTGCTGCGGGTCTTTGCCCCGCTCCTGTGACAAAAACGCCGGCATCCCATGGGGATGCCGGCGAGATCTTGCCGAGATCAGGTGTTCTTCATGATGACGCTCTCCACCGTGTCCGCCACATGCTCGCAGGCGTCCACACACTTCTCCAGATAGATGTAGATCTCCCGCCAGACGATGATCTGGATGGGGTCGGAGCTGGT
>JAHZFC010000209.1 GCA_019421525.1 Clostridiales bacterium | reverse complement strand
GATTTTTGCTCCCATGGACCAGTTGGGGTGGCGCAGGGCCTGCTCCCTGGTGACCTGGGCCCGCTCGTCTCTGGTTTTTCCGAAAAAGGGGCCGCCGGAGGCAGTGATGATGAGCCGGCGCACCTCTCCCCTGTCCCGGCAGCCCTGGAGGCATTGGAAGATGGCCGAGTGCTCCGAGTCCACGGGAACGATCTCCGCCCCCCTGCGTTTGGCCCGATCCATCACCAGCTGTCCGGCGCACACCAGTGTCTCCTTGTTGGCCAGGGCGATGCGCTTGCCCGCGTCGATAGCCGCCAGCGTAGGCTCCAGCCCGGCGATGCCCACCATAGCGGTGACCACTGTGTCCGCTTCGGCCAGCCGCGCGGCCTCCAATATGCCTTCTCTGCCTCCCAGCACCCGGACCGGAGTGTCCGCCAGGCGGGCCCGCAGGTCCTCCGCGGCCCCTTCGTCCGCCGCGGCAACAAGCCGGGGCCGGTACTTTCTGGCCTGCTGTTCGGCAAGGTCCACACTCCGGTTCACCGTGAGGGCGGCCACCCGGTGGCCGCAGGCCTCCGCCACCTCCAGGGTCTGCCGGCCGATGGAGCCGGTGGAGCCCAGTATTGATAACGTACGCTTCATAGCATCACCTTAGAACACCGGCAGGAGCAGGACGATGAACAGCACCACCGGCGCGCAGAAGATCATGCTGTCGAACCGGTCCAGCATCCCACCATGGCCGGGCAGCAGATGTCCATAATCCTTTACTCCATATTGCCGCTTGATCAGGGAAAAAGCCAGGTCTCCCAGCTCTGTGGCCAATGCGCCGAACAGGCCGCACAGTCCCAGGCTCACAAAGCTCACCTCCAGGCCGGTGGCCGCCTGTACGATGGCGCCGTAGACCAGGGCGGCCACCACCCCCGTCAGGAAGCCGCCGATATATCCCTCCAGGCTCTTGTTGGGGCTCACCCGGGTGACGCCCCGGTGCCTGCCCAGGAACACCCCGGCGAAATAGGCCCCTCCATCGGTGATGAAGGCCAGCAGCACCGCCAGCACCACCAGATATTTCCCATTCTCCATGCATTTGAGCATCACCAGAGCCGACAGACCGCAGGGGATGAGCACACCCGCAAAGAGAGCGAGCATCACATGGTAGAACCCGATGGAGCTCTCCTGCTCATCATAGGCGTGGATGGCGCACCAAAAGGACACCGCCATCACCACGAAGGTGCAGGCCCCCATCGTCAGGGTGATATAGCCAAGCCATGCCCCAAGGGGGATGATCGCCGCAGACAGTATGGAGACTGCCTGCATGGTCCGGGTCACCCTGCCCTCCCCCGTTGCCCGCAGCAGCTCAAAGCAGGCCACGGCGGAGATGAACGCCGCCACCACAGCCAGCGCCACAGGAGGCAGGAAGAACATCACCACGAACAACAGCGGGGCAAAGATCACCGCCACAAGGATGCGTTTTGCCAAGGTCATACACCTCCATAACGGCGGGACCGATGCTGGTAATCCGCCAGAGCCCGGAGCAGGTCTTCCTTGCTGAAATCGGGCCACAGCACATCTGTAAAATAAAATTCCGAATAGGCGGACTGCCACAGCAGGAAATTGGAGATCCGCACTTCACCGCTGGGCCGGATGATCAGATCCGGGTCGGGCACGCCGGCGGAATACAGGTAGCGGCCGAATGCCTCCTCCGTCAGATGGTTGGCATCGGCCCGTCCCTCCACACAGTCCGCGGCAAAGGCCTTTGCCGCCCGCAGGATCTCCGCGCGGCCGCCATAGTTGAAACAGACGTTCACCTGGCAGCCATCATATCCCTTGGAGATCTCCTCTGTCTCCGCACACAGGGCCCGCAGCTCCGGGCTGAGTGGGGCAAGATCTCCGAAAAAGGCCATTTTGACCTTGTCCCTGGCCATGGTCTCGATGGCCTCCCGGAGATATTTCTCCAAAAGTCCCATGATAGCGTCCACCTCGTCCTCCGGCCGCTTCCAATTCTCCGTGGAAAAGGCATACACCGTCAAAAATTCCAACCCCAGCTCCTTTGCAAAGGTCGCAATGGTGCGGAAGGTCTCAGCCCCCACGGCGTGGCCTGCCTTGCGGGGCATCCCCCTGCGTTTGGCCCACCTGCCATTTCCGTCCATGATGATCGCCACATGGCGGGGCAGCGTCTCCATATCCACCTGGGGCTGTACTTTTTGCTTCCGGCCAAACAGTGCCATGCTCATCCATCCTAACTCTATCTGCCTTGATTATAGTCAAAGATCGGCCGTCTCAACCGGGCACCGATAACGGGCTAAGACGCACAAACGGGGCGCGTTGCGCCCCGCGTGTGGTCTCCATGTGCAGTTCGCGCCGATCCATATGGGTGTGGGCCCGCGGGCCCGCCGTCTCTGTCAGCAGCTGTGCCGCCAGCCCTGCCGGCTGCAGCAGCCATGACCGCATCAGACCGCCATCAGTTCCTTTTCCTTTTCAGCGGTCAGGGTATCGATCTCCTTGCAGTGCTTGTCGGTGATCTCCTGGAGCTCTTTCTCCAGGCTTTTCTGATCGTCCTCCGTGAGCTCGGACTTCTTGGTCATCTTCTTGATGTCCTCCATGGCATCCCGCCGGATGTTTCGGATGGCCACTTTGCCGTTCTCACCGTACTTACGCACCTGCTTGGTCAGCTCCACACGGCGCTCCTGGGTCAGTTGAGGGAAGCTCAGGCGAATGATGCGCCCATCGTTCTGAGGGTTGATCCCAAGGTCAGAGCTCTGTATGGCCCGCTCGATATCCCGCAGGATGCTGCCGTCCCAAGGCTGGATGGCCAGGGTGCGGGGATCAGGCGTGGAGATGCTGGCCACCTGCTGGATGGGGGTGGGGGTGCCATAATAGGATACTTGGATCTTATCCAGCACCGCGGCGTTGGCCCGGCCTGCCCGGACAGAGGCAAAGTCGCTCTTGACCACTTCGATGGTCTTTTTCATCTTCTCGTCATAGGGCTTGCAGATCTCATTCATGTTCATGACCTCCTTGATCCTTTACGATCGTACCTATCTTCTCCCCGTGGACCACCCGGAGGATGTTCTCCGGGTCCTCCAGCGCAAACAGGATGACGGGGATGTTGTTGTCCATGGAAAGGG
>JAHZFC010000208.1:2793-3109 GCA_019421525.1 Clostridiales bacterium | reverse complement strand
AACACCCGGATGCCCTTGACATTGGCCACCAGGCCGCCCTTGTTCTGCTCGGTGCTGACGCCCTCCAGCACCTCTTTGCTCTCCCCGGCGTTCTCGATGGTCTCCCAGTTCTTCTGGACATCCAGACGCTTCTTGGACAGCTTGACCATGCAGTCCCGGTCGCTGACCTGGACCACGAAGGCCTCGATCTCCTCGCCCACCTTGGCGATGTCCTCCACCTTGACATCGGGGTCGTCGCTCAACTCAGACAGGGGGATGTAGCCAGGATACTTGATGCCCAGCTCCACCTGCACCTCGGTGTGCGTGACCGCAACGA
>JAHZFC010000208.1:0-2783 GCA_019421525.1 Clostridiales bacterium | reverse complement strand
ACCTTCTCCCCGTTATTTAAAGTTTTGAACGACTCCTCCAGCATCTCAGCAAAGGACTGTTCAATCTCCATGATTTCTTCGCTCATTTTGTTGTAGACCTCCTTTATGATCCACCCCGGCGTCGATGCGCCGGCGGTGATTCCAAGGGACGATAGACGAGCGAATTCCTCCCGGGAAAGCTCGCTGCTGCGTTCCACCTGACGGACAAAAGGGCAGCAGCTCTCACATAGCTGGGTCAGCCGTCTCGTATTGGAGCTCTTGGGGTCTCCAATGACGATCATTCCATCGCACTCTTCCGACAAGGCAAGCGCCTCAGACTGTCTCTTGGACGTAGCACCACATATTGTATCAAAAAATTCCGCGTTTGTACACACTTTTTTTGCGTTTTCCATGCATTTTTCCCAGATGGCACGAATTGCCGTGGTTTGGGACACGAAACTTAAGGGCATCTCATACAATTCTGGGTGATCCTGTAGTTTTTTCTCCACTTCCTCCCAATTTTTGGCTATGATCCCATGGCGAGTCCACCCTGCGATACCAATGATCTCCGGATGCTCCGGGTCGCCGATGATGACGGGGATCCTCCCCTGCCGCTCCGCCTGGGCCACGATCTGATGGATCCGGGCCACATTGGGGCAGGTGGCGTCCAGGATCTCACAGTTTTTTCTCTCAAGGGCGGCATAGGTGCGCTCCGGCTCCCCATGGGCCCGGATGAGCACCGCCGCGCCGTCGGGCACCTCGTCCGCGGCGGACACAGTGCGGGCCCCCAGCGACTCCAGATGGGCGATCACATGGTCATTGTGAGTGATGTGGCCCAGCATATATACCGGGCCCTGCCGGGCCCGGTCCTCCGCCATCTCCACCGCCCGGCGCACGCCATAGCAGAAGCCGGCGGACTTGGCCAGGATCACCTTCATGACACGCCCTCCCCCAGGGCACGGATCTTGTCCATCAGCTCGTCGGCGATGCGCTGATAGTCCTCCGGCGTGGCCTTGCGCCCCTCAAAGGCGGGGTGATAGGGCTGGCCAAAGACCACCGTGGTCCTGCGGAACCACCGCTTCTTGGGCGAGATGTACACCGGCACGATGGGGCAGCCGGAGCGGGTGGCGAACATGGCCGCTCCGGTATGGGCCTCGGAGGTCTCTCCCTCCTTCACCCGGGTGCCCTCGGGGAAGAGCAGCAGCTTCTCCCCGCTCTTGAGGGCCTTGAGGCAGGCCTTCACCGCGCCCACGTCAGCCTTGCCCCGCTTGACGCCGATGATGCCCGCATGGCGCAGGATGAAGCCCAGCACCGGCGCGTGCATGACCTCATCCTTCGCCATCACCCGTATCTGGGGCCGGTGGCCCACGGCGCACACCACATAGACCGGGTCGCCCAGGGTGGTGTGGTTGCCGCACAGGAGAGCTCCTCCCTCCGGGAGGTTTTCCCGCCCCACCGCCCTCCAGGGGTGGGTGATCTTCATGAACAGCCAAAGGATAGGATAGAGCACTGCGTACAATCGATTCATCTGCATCCCTCCGTCCGGCCCAGCTTTTCCCGGATGACCTCCAGCAGCAGCTGATAGCTCTCCTCCAGGCTGTTGCCCGTGGTGTCCACGGCCACGGCGTCCTCCGCCTGGCGCAAGGGCGCGGTCTGGCGATGGATGTCCCGCTCATCCCGCTCCATCACCTCCCGGAGGACCTGCTCCCGGTCCACCTGCTGGCCCCGCTCCAGCAGCTCCTCATAGCGCCGCCGGGCCCGGTCCTGGGCGGTGGCGGTGAGAAAGATCTTCAGGTCCGCCTGGGGCAGCACCACGGTGCCGATGTCCCGTCCATCCATGATCACGTCGTGCTCCCGGGCCAGCTTCCGCTGCATCTCCAGCAGGTAGGTGCGCACCGCCGGGATGGCGGACACCTGGGAGGCATACCGGGACACCTCGTTGCGGCGGATCGCCTCGGTCACGTCCTCCCCGTTGAGGTACATATGCTGGAGCCCGTCATCCCCGTAGCTCATCCCGATCTCCAGCTGTGGCAGGATCGCCTCCACCGCCCGGGCGTCCTCCAGGGGGATGCCCCGCCGACTGGCCGCCAGCCCCACGGTCCGGTAGATGGCCCCGGTATCCACATAGAGGAAGCCCAGAGCCTTGGCCAACAGCTTGGCCAGGGTGGACTTGCCCGCCCCGGAGGGGCCGTCTAGGGCGATGCTCTTATGCTCCATATGTCTCATCCTTTCCGCCCGCCGCGGCCAGTCCCGCCGCATGGCCTGTGGCCCAGGCGATCTGCAGGTTGAAGCCGCCGGTATAGCCGTCCACGTCCAGCAGCTCCCCGGCGAAATACAGTCCCGGGACCAGCTTGGACTGCATGGTCCTGGGGTCCACCTGGCCCACCTTCACCCCGCCGGCGGTGACGATGGCCTCCTCCACCGGCCGGGGACCGGAGATGGCCACCGTGAAGTCCTTGAGGGTGTCCAGCAGCTTCCGCCGCTGCTCCCGGCGGATGTCCCGGACCTTGGTCTGGCCGTCGATGCCCGTCCGCTCCGCCACCACCGGGATCATGGACCGGGGGACCAGCGCCCCCAGGGCGTTGGAAAAGTCCTGATTGGCCCGTTCCCCGAAGTCCCGGAGCAGCCGGGCGTCCAGCTTCTCCCCGTCCAGGGCGGGCTTGAGGTCGATGTGGGCTGTGTATCGGTCCCGGCCGAAGTCCATGTGGGCGGAGGCGGAGAGCACCAGCGGCCCGGACAGGCCGAAGTGGGTGAACAGCAGCTCCCCCTGCTCCTGATACACGGTCTTCCCCTTTTGGTCTTTC
>JAHZFC010000207.1 GCA_019421525.1 Clostridiales bacterium | reverse complement strand
ACACCCCTCGGCACATTCTATGCGCCGGGGGGCATGTTGGTCCTCCGTGGTCGGTTCAATTTTCCTCCAGCAGGGCCACCGCGTGGGCGGCCATGCCCTCTCCTCTCCCTGTGAAGCCCAGGCCCTCCTCGGTGGTGGCCTTGACGTTGACCCGCGCTTCGTCCACGCCCATGGTCCGGGCCAGCGCCTGCCGCATGGCCGGGATATAGGCAGCCAGCTTGGGCCGCTGTGCCAGGATGGTTGCATCCACGTTGCCCACCCGGAGCCCCTTGTCATGGAGCATCTCCATCACCCGCTCCAACAGCAGCAGACTGGAGATCCCCGCATAGGCCGGGTCGGTGTCCGGAAAGGCGTGCCCGATGTCCCACAGTCCCGCCGCGCCCAGCAGGGCGTCCATCACCGCGTGCGTGAGCACATCCGCGTCCGAGTGGCCCAGCAGGCCCAGCTCATAGGGGATCTCCTGCCCGCCCAGGATGAGCTTGCGCCCCTCCACCAGCCGGTGGACATCATAGCCGTGTCCGATCCTCATCTCACACCGCTCCTTCCAGCTCCAGCATGGCCTGGGCCACCGCCAGATCCTCCGGCGTGGTCAGCTTGAGGTTGCGCTCATCCCCCCGGGTGAGCACCACCCTCATCCCAAGCCGCTCCACCGCCGCGCAGTCGTCGGTGAGCTCTGCCCCGTCGTCCAGTGCTTTCTGGAGAGCTGCCTTGATGAGGGATGCCTCGAACACCTGGGGCGTCTGTACTGCGAAGAGGCTGCCGCGGTCCGGCGTGGACTCCACCAGCCCATCATGGGCCACCTTGATGGTATCCTTTACCGGGACAGCCGGGGCGGCCGCGCCGGTATCCATGGCCTGGGCCACCGCCTGCTCGATCACCTCCACCGACACAAAGGGCCGGGCCCCGTCGTGGATGGCGATGACCTGGGAGTCCCTGGATACCTCCAGCGTCCCCAGGCGCACCGACTGGGTCCGGCTGTCCCCTCCCCGCACCACCTTGGTGACCTTGTAGATGGCGTAGTCCTGGCACAGCTGGCTCATGGGCACCAGCAGGTCCTCCCGGGCCACCAGTACGATCTCCCCCACGCTGGGCGCGGCCTGGACCGCCCGGAGGGTGTGGACAATCACCGGGATATCGTCCAGGGGGAGCATCAGCTTGTCCATGCCCATGCGGGTGGACGACCCGGCCGCCACCACCACCGCGGAGCAGCAGGGCTCCCGCTGTTTCTTCTGTCTCCTGCGCCAAAACATCCCGCCGTCCTCCTTCGCAGAACAAGGCTGCCGAACGGACCTTCGACAGCCTCTCTTCTGTTCCGCCCGTCCCCGCTCTATGGCCCGTCTGCCCTGCTTGGATGGGCGCAGACGCACCGGGAGCGCCGGACAGGTGCTATCTCATTTCTATTATGCCAGGGCGCGGTTTATGCGCTCCTCCACCGTTTCATAGCTCAGGTCTTGGGACAGTACCAGCTCTGAGATCAGGATCTGCTTGGCGGAGTGGAGCATCTTCCGCTCTCCGGTGGACAGCCCCCGCTGCTCGTCCCGCAGCATCAGGCCCTTGACCACCCGGGCCACCTCCAGCAGATCGCCGCTCTTCAGCCGGGACATATTTTCCCGGTAACGGTGGTTCCAGTTCTGGGACATATCCACCTCGATGCTGCCCAGGGCGTCCATCACATGCATGGCCGCTTCCCGGTCCATCACCGGGCGCACGCCGATCTCCTCGGTATGGTCGGTGGGGATCATGACGAGCATGCTCCCCGACGGAAGGCGCATCTGGTAATACTCCCGCTGGACACCATTCATCTTACGGCTCACAATGGAATCAATGATACCGGCGCCGTGCATAGGGTGCACGATCTTGTCTCCTACTCGATACATGGTTCCCACCTCCTTGAAAAAATACTCCGTCCCCTCCCTGGGACGGCTCCTCTGCATACTATCTGTAATCATTGTAGCAGGTATCCATTGGAAAAACAAGGACTTTCCACGTTTTTTCATGGGTTTTGGCTAAAATCACAGGGATTTTTACGAAAATGATATCCAAAGAAAACCAAAAATATACAGGGAGGCCGCCTCAGCGGCCTCCCTGTCCATATATCGGATACAGCTTCATCCGTTCTCCCGGTCATCCACATGGGCCAGGAGCAGCTCCAAGAGCCGCTCCTTCCCGTCTCCCTTCTCCGCGGAAAAGGCGATCAGCTCCACCTCCTCCGGCAGCTCCAGGGTCTGGCGGATGCAGGCCAGATTGTCCTCCACCTGGCTTTTTCTCAGCTTGTCCAGCTTGTTCGCCACCACCACATAGGGCTTACCCGTCCCCAGGAAAAAGTCGGACATGGTCCGGTCGTCGGCGGTGGGCTTATGCCGGGCGTCTACGATGAGTATCCCCAATGTCATCAAACGGGTGTCGGCGAACCACGCCTCGATGAGCCTGCCCCACCGCTCCCGCTCCCGCTGGGATACCTTGGCATAGCCGTAGCCCGGAAGGTCGATGAGGTAGAGCTTATCATCCACGCCAAAATAATTGATATGAGTGGTCTTTCCAGGGGCGGAGCCCACCCGGGCCAGGTTCTTCCGCCCCAGCAGGCGGTTGATGACCGAGGACTTGCCCACATTGGACCGCCCGGCAAAGACCACCTGGGGCAGATCGTCCCTGGGAAAATCCGCCGGTCTGGCAGCAGACCGGACGAACTGCGCCCGGTTCCAGTTCACTTTCATAGCGGTCGCCCTCACTGGCGCAGGGCCGACACGCTCCGCCCCACGCCCTTGAGCTCTTCCACCGGGGCCCGCGGCGCATCATCTGACTGCTCGGGCGTGATGGACAGCGCCTCGGCCAGCACCTGGTCCGCCTGCTCCACAGGGATGAATCGCAGCGCCGCGCGCACTGTCTGGTCGATCTCCTCCAGGTCCTTTTCATTCTCCGCCGGCAAAATGACCGTGTGGATGCCGTTGCGCAGCGCCGCCATGGTCTTTTCCTTCAGGCCGCCGATGGCAAGCACCCGGCCCCGGAGGGTGATCTCCCCGGTCATTGCCACGCCCCGCTTCACCGGCGTTCCGGTGAGCGCGGACACCATGGCGGTGGTGATGGCGATGCCGGCAGAGGGCCCGTCCTTGGGGA
>JAHZFC010000206.1 GCA_019421525.1 Clostridiales bacterium | reverse complement strand
AAGCTGCCGCTGGTGACCAGTCCCACGATGGCGGTATGTCCTTCCGCCGCCTCTGCCAGCGCCTGGATACGGCTGTCGAACTGGGCCATCAGCGCCTCCACTTCCGCCTCCAGGCCGAACATGGAGGCGATGGTGGCGGCGTTCCTGCGCACGCTCTCCACCACCCCCAGATCAGTGGCAGTGGCCAGGTAGACCACCGGGGCGATCTTGCTGAGCGCGTCGTAGGAGGCGGACAGGCGGCCTCCGATGAAGATCACATCGGGCTCGCAGCTCATAACAGCCTCCAAATCGGCCTCCTTGATGGTGCCGAGATCGGCGATATCGTCATTGATGTAGCTCTGAAGGTAGTCCAGGCTGGTGGAGGCGGTGCCCACCACCCGGTCGCCCACGCCCAGGGCATCCAGGATGTCCAGACTGGCCATGTCCAGGATGGCGATGCGCTGGGGGTCGTAGGGGACCGTCAGCTCGGTCTCCTCACCGCTGCCGTTGAGGCTGGTGATGGTGACCTCGGTGGGGGCTTGGGACTGGGCGGCGTCGTCCGCGGCGGCGCTGGCCGGTGCGCTGGCATCAGGGGAAGGGGAGGTGCTGCCGCCGGCGTTGCTGTTGGAGCAGGCGGCCAGGGCCATCATCATGGCCAGGGCCAGGACAAGCGAGAGTGCTTTCTTCATAGATAACTCCTTTTGAATTTGATGTGAGAATAGATACGTGACAACTGACGGGCTGAAATGAAAAGCTCAGCCGGGTTCGTGGAGCGTTTAGTAGTAGATGGACATGGGCTTGCCTTCGACCTCCATGATCTCAAAGTCCACCTTGTAGATCTGAGACAGCGTCTGGCGGGTCATCACCTCCTTTACGGTGCCGAATTTGGCGACCTTCCCGTCCACAAAGGCGCAGATGTAGTCGGAATAGAACGCCGCGTAGTTGATCTCGTGGAGCACCAGGATCACCGTCTTGCCCAGCTCGTCGCACAGCCGCCGGACGATCTTCATCATGTTGGTGGCGTGGTAGATGTCCAGGTTGTTGGTGGGCTCGTCCAGCAGGACGAACTCCGTGTCCTGGGCGATGACCATGGCGATCACGGCCCGCTGGCGCTGGCCGCCGGACAGCTCGTCGATGAACTGGTCCTGCATCTCCTCCAGCTCCATGTAGGAGATAGCCTGGTCGATGATGGCCTCATCCTCGGCGGTGAGCCTTCCCCCGGAGTAGGGGAAGCGGCCGAAGGCCACCAGCTCCCGGATGGTGAGCTTCATCTGGATCTGATTGCTCTGGGTGAGGATGGCCAGGCGCTTGCTCAGCTCCTTGCTCTTCCACTTGGCGATATCCCGCCCCCCAAAGTCCACCAGTCCGGCATCCCGGGCGATGAGCCGGGAGATGATGCCCATGACGGTGGATTTGCCCGCTCCATTGGGACCGATGAGGGAGAGCACCTTGCCCTTCGGGATCTCAAAGCTGACGGAGTCCACCACGGTCTTGCCGTCATATCGCTTGGTCAGCTCAGTGACCTTCATACGTTACACCCTCCTTTTGGTGAGCAGCAGGTAGAGGAAGTAGATCCCTCCGCCCACGGTGATGAATACGCTGATGGGGATGGCATAGGAGCAGACATGCTCCACGATGAGCTGCCCGGCCACCAGGATGATCATGCCGAACAGCACCGAGCCCAGGATCAGCTGGCTGTGGCGGTAGGTCTTGAGCAGCTGCCGGGACAGGTTGGCGATGATCAGGCCCATAAAGGAGATGGGGCCCACCACGGCGGTGGCCACGGCGATGGCCAGGGTCACCCCCAGCAGCAGCCGCCGGATGCTCCGGTCATAGTCCACCCCCAGGTCGATGGCCTGGGCTTTGCCCAGGGTGAGCACGTCCAGCAGGGCCAGGTCGTGGCGCAGGACGAAGATGAGGACGGCAAGCACCACCAGAGAGAAAATGATGATCTCCGAGTTGACGTTACTGAAGCTGGCCACCAGGGTGGCGAGCAATGAGTCATATTCGTTTGGGTCCATCACCCGGGTGAGGGTGGACTGGATGCTGCCGAAAAAGGAGGTGAGCACCGTGCCGATGAGCAGCACATAGAGCACGTTGTAGTTGGTTTTCTTGAACAGGTAGCCGTAGATCACCGTGGCGGACACCCCCATGACCGCCAGGTCCACAGCAAAGGAGAGGTTGGCGTTGGCAGCAAGAATGCTGCCCGACCCGGCTACGAACACCACAGCGGTATGGATCAAGGTATACAGGGAATTCATGCCCAGCAGGCAGGGGGTGACGATGGTGTTGTTGATGATAGACTGGAACACCAGAGACGCGCCCCCGGTGGCAAAGGCTGCGATGAGCATGACGATGAGCTTGGGGATGCGCAGGCTCATGGCGAAGGAAAAATATTTGGGGTCGATCTCCACCAGCAGGTAGGCCGCGGCGGCCAGCAGCACCAGTACCGCCAGAATGATGAGCTTGCGCACATTGGCGCGGTAGGCTGCAGTCCTCATGTCATATCCCCCTGTTCTGTCTGGGCGATGGGCGCGGCACAGCCGCCGGCATGGGCCGGGCCAAGGCGGATCGCCTTCCGGCCGCGGCGCAGCCGGTAGAGGAGGAGCCCGATGAACAAAATGCTGCCGATGATGCCCACGATGAGCTCGATGGGCAGCTCATAGGGGACGATGACCATCCGGGCGATCATGTCGCACCCCAGCACGAAGACGGCCCCGAACAGGGCGGTGTCCACCAGGGTGCCCCGGATGCGGTCCCCCTTGAACATGGCCACAACATTGGGGACGATGAGGCCGATGTAGGAGATGGAGCCCACCACCACTACCACCGAGGCGGTGATCATGGCGGCGATGGACAGCCCGGCGAACAGTACCAGGTCATAGGGGACCCCCAGGTTCTTGGAGAAGTCCTTGCCCATGCCCACGATGTTGAAGTGGTTGGCAAAGGCAAAGGCCAGGATCACCAGAGGGACCGCCAGATAGACCAGTTCGAACCGGCCCCGCACCACCAGGGAGAAGTGGCCCACCAGCCAGGAGGACAGGGCCTGGGTCATCTCAAACTGATAGGCCAGATAGTTGGTGATGCCGCCGATGACATTGCCGAACATGATGCCCACCAGAGGGACCATCACCACA
>JAHZFC010000205.1 GCA_019421525.1 Clostridiales bacterium | reverse complement strand
CTTTGCCTACTTTCTGTGCGCACAGAAAGTAGGTCGCCGCAAGGCGAAACCTTGCAGGAGCCGGAGGCCCGGCAGGGCCTGCTGAGAAAGGGATCCTATGGACGAGCAAAACCTACGACAACCAAAACGCCCATCCCCCCGGCGGGGGGACGGCTCCCCCCAGGGGGAGGCGCCCCGGCCGCCGGAGGGCCCGGCGCAAAAAAAGCCGGCCAAGCAGAAAAGAAAGCCCAACTTCCTGCTGCGGGTCATCCTGTTCCTGGTGGCCCTGGTGATGGTGCTGGCGGCGGTGGCTGCGGTGGCCTTTCGGGACGTGCTGAACCTGGACTCCATCAAGCGGTGGTTCAACTACCGGGCCCTGGTGCTGTCCGACAACGGCCAGGCCGAGGCCTTCGCCTATGATGGCAGTCTGGAGGACACCTTTGCCGTGCTGGACGGGGACCTGCTGGTGTGCTCCCAGAACGCTATCTCCCTGTACTCCGGCAGCGGCACCCAGTATGTCAGCCAGCCGGTGTCCCTGGAAAACCCGGTGGTGAGCGCCAACGGCTCTCTGGCGGTGGTGTACGACGCGGGGGGCAGCGACCTGTATGTGCTGGGCCAGCGCTCCCTCATCTGGTCCACCACCGAGCTGGAGGGCATCCTGTCCGCCCGGCTCAACCGCAGCGGCATGCTCACCGTGGTCACTCAGGCCAGCGGCTACCGGGGCGTGGTGACGGTGTACAACTCCGCCTACGAGGCCGTGGCCAGCATCCAGCTGTCCTCCGCCTTTGTCATGGACGCCGCCCTGTCCGATGACGGGCGCACCCTGGCCATCGTCACCATCGGCCAGCAGGATGGCTCCTTCTCCTCCGACCTGGTGCTGTACACCCTCAACTCCGCCCAGGGGACGGCGGGAGAGTCCTCCGACTTCGCCGCAGACCTCACCGCCAGTCTGGGGGGCAACGTGGTGCTGGACCTGCGCCACACCGATGAGCTGGTGTGGGCCCTGGGCGACCAGGGGCTGACCGTCACCGACCACCAGGGGCAGACCGCCTCGGTGAGCTGGTCCGGCCAATACCTGAAGCTCTTTGACCTGTCGGGGGAGGGCTTCGCCGTGGCCCTGCTGGGCAAATACCGGGCGGGCAGCCAGGCCACCCTGCAGGTGATAGATGACAGCGGGACGGTCACCGGCTCGCTGGACCTCAGCCAGCAGGTCCTCTCCCTGTCCGCCGCCGGGCGGTACTTCGCGGTGCTCACCGGGGACCGGCTGGACATCTACACCAGCGACATGACCCTCTACTCCTCCCTGGAGGGCACCCAGGGCGCCCGGAAGGTGCTGCTGATGGAGGACGGCTCGGCCATCCTCATCTCGGAGGACAGCGCCAGCTTCTATGTGCCGGGGTAATGCGTTTTCCCGCGGGCAGGAGCCTGCCCGTCCCTATGGAGGTATCCCATGACTTACATCATCGACATCATCATCCTTCTGGTCCTGGCGTTCTTTGCCTGGCGGGGCGCAAAAAAGGGCCTGATCCTCACCCTGTTCAGCCTGCTGGCCATCTTCGTGGCCTTTTTCGGGGCCCGGGCCATCGCCTCCACCTTCTCCCAGCCGGTGGCGGACATCCTGCGCCCCTCCATCCAGTACTCCATCGACGGCGTGCTCACCGGGCAGACCCCCGGCGCGGCCCAGTCCCCCAGCCCGGAGGCCAGCGCCAGCCCCTCCCCCGAGGTGTCCCCCGCTCCGGACGGGGAGACCCCCGCGGAGCCTGACTTCACCCTCCAGGAGGTGCTGGACCTCATCGACGAGTCGGAGCTGTTCTCCGGCCTGCGGGTGTTCCTGGAGGAGGCGGTGGAGGAGCAGGTGCTGGAGGTGACCACCACCGCGGCGGCGGCCGTGGCCGCGTACCTTGCCCAGCTGGTGGCCAACGCGCTGCTCTTCGGCCTGTCCTTCCTGCTGATCCTGCTGGTGTGGTTTTTGGTCAGCCGGGCGCTGGACCTGACCTTCCGGCTGCCCATCCTGTCGGCGGTGAACACCGTGGGCGGCCTGGTGATCGGCCTGGTCAAGGGCGTGCTGCTGATGCTGGTGGTGGTGTGGCTGGCAAGGCTGGCCGGGCTCATCACCGACGCCAGCGCGGGGCCGTTGGCCCGGCTGATGACCATCGAGGGGTTGAGCGGCATGCTGCGCTCCCTCATGGCCGGATGAGACGGATACTTCCTAGAAAAGTCAAAATTTACAGGCATCCATTCATGACATGTTCATAAAATTCTGATATAGTTTCTCCAAAACAGATCCTATCCCTGAAAGGAGAATCTCTATGCAGCCTACCCTGTGCAGCCGCTGCCACAAGAATGTGGCCGTGGTGTTCGTGACCAAGATAGAAGGAGGTCAGGCCCGAAACGAGGGCCTGTGCCTGAAATGCGCCCGTGACCTGGGCATCAAGCCCGTGGATGACATGATGAAGAAGATGGGCATTTCCGAAGAGGACCTGGAGAACATCTCCAACGAGATGCTCTCCGCTTTCGGCGGCGCGGAGGAGGCCGACGGCCTGGCCCCTGCTGACGAGACCGGCGACGAGGACGACGACGGCCGCACCGCCACCTTCCCCTTCCTCAACAAGCTCTTCGGCGGGCAGGGCCCCTCCGCCTCTGCGGACGACGGCGCCCGCACCAACACCAAGGAGGAGAAGGGCAAGGCCCCGGCCAAGCGCAAGTTTTTGGAGAACTACTGCATCTCACTGACCCGGAAGGCCGCCGAGGGCAAGCTGGACCACATCGTGGGCCGGGACAACGAGATCGAGCGGACCATCCAGATCCTGAACCGGCGGCAGAAGAACAACCCCTGCCTCATCGGCGAGCCCGGCGTGGGCAAGACCGCCATCGCCGAGGGCCTGGCCCAGCGGATCTATGACCACCAGGTGCCCTACAAGCTCATCGACAAGGAGGTCTATCTGCTGGATCTGACCGCCCTGGTGGCGGGCACCCAGTTCCGGGGCCAGTTCGAGTCCCGGATGAAGGGCCTTATCGATGAGGTCAAGAAGCTGGGCAACATCATCCTGGTGATCGATGAGGTCCACTCCATCGTGGGCGCCGGGGACGCCGAGGGCTCCATGAACGCCGCCAACATCCTCAAGCCCGCCCTGAGCCGGGGGGAGCTCCAGGTCATCGGCGCCACCACCC
>JAHZFC010000204.1:2989-3205 GCA_019421525.1 Clostridiales bacterium | reverse complement strand
CTTAAAACGGGTCAAAGGCGTCAGCCTTTGGCTTTTTCCTACGTTCGCATATACGAAAGTAGGAAAAGCCAGGCGAAACCTCCGCCTCATTTTTCCGTCTATCTCTTCAGAGAGAAAGAGAAAGGAGCGACCGCTATGACCGACACCCAGATCATCGAGCTGTACTGGGCCCGATCGGAGGAGGCCATCCTGGCCACTGCCGACGCCTATGGCGGC
>JAHZFC010000204.1:0-2979 GCA_019421525.1 Clostridiales bacterium | reverse complement strand
GACACCTGGCACCGGGCCTGGCAGTCCATCCCCCCGGAGCGGCCCGATCCCCTGCGGGTGTGGCTGGGCAAGATCACCCGGAACCTGGCCCTGGACCGCTGGCGGGCAAGCCGGGCGGGCAAGCGGGGCGGCGGACAGATAGAGGCCCTGCTCAGCGAGCTGGAGGGCTGCCTGCCCGCCGGGGCCAGCCCGGAGCGGCAGGCGGAGGACAAGGAGCTGGCCGGTGCCATCAACACATGGCTCAAGTCCCTGCCCTACGCCCCCAGGACCATCTTTTTGCGCCGCTACTGGTACGGGGACACTGTGGCCGATATCGCCAAGGCCATGGGCATGGGGAAAGGCGCGGTGAAGTCCGCCCTGTTCCGGGCCCGTGGCGGGCTGAAGGCCTATTTGGAACAGGAGGGACTTTGGATATGAACGACCGGGCAGAACATCTCTTCGACCTCATCGGCCAGGTGGACGACGCCCTCATCGACGAGGCCGCCCACCCCCATCCCGTCCCACTCCCCCAGCGGCACTGGCCCAAGCGGGCCGCCCTGTGCGCCGCCTGCCTGCTGCTGGCGGTGGGGCTGTGGCGGGCCGTTCCCAGCTGGCTCAGCTCCAATGGGACCGGCAGCGCACTGCCGCCCGCCGGGCAGGGGGACAGCAGCGGCGATACCGGTCCCGATCTGGGCGGCAGCGACGGGGCCGTTCCCGGCGACCCCAATGGACAGCCCTCTGAGGAAGGCGGCAACAGCATGACCGGGGAAGGTGCCCCGCCGGAGTCCGTGGACGGCCTGCCTGTACTGAGCGTGCAGGGCCGGTCTTCCGAGGCCGGGGGCGCCCCGGGCCTTTGGGCCGCCGCGGACCAGGACCCCCGGCAGGTAGTCCGAGACTACCTCAGTGACGCCATCTCTCTGCCTGATGGGACGGATCGCCTGCCTGTGTACCGGAGCACGGTCCAGCAGTACGCCTCCGGCACCCCGGTCTCTTCGGACGAGACTGCTATGGAGACCCTGCTGGACGACGTTCTGGCCCGGCTGGGGCTGACCCGGGGGGACTGTGAGATCACACGGACCACCTCCGAGGGCTGGGACGCCTCCGGGCAGGAGAACGTCGCCCTGGTGTCTCTGGAGGCCGCTGCTGCCGACGGGACGACCGTCACCATCCACTACGACCTGACCTACCGGGTATACCTGCCGCCGGAGGCGCTGCCCCAGGACTTCCCCCAGTCCGCCGACACCGCCACCCAGGAGGGGGCGCTGGAGCAGGGCCAGGCCATCCTCCGCCTGCTGGGCGATCTGCTTGACATGGAGGAGCCCGTCTGCCGCCTCACCGGCGGCGGCGTGGACTCGGACGGGGAGCCAAACGGCTACTGTATCACCATCTCCGAGGGCGGGGACTCCCTGTCCCGGCTCTCCCTCCCCACCGTGTCCACCTGGGGCTGGGATGGGGGAGACACGGGGCTCTGGCTGAACTTCGACCCCAAGCTCACCCAGGATCTGGCGGGGGAATACCCCATCGTCTCCATGGACCAGGCCCGGGAGGAGATCTTGGCGGGAGAGTGGAGCGCCGACGGCACCGTGCCTGCGGAGGAGGACATCTGCCGCTCCGAGCTGGTCTACTGCACGGACCTGGGCGGGCTGACCATGCCCTATTACTGTTTCTACCTGTACAAAGGCACCTTCAACGGCGGCATGCATGAGATCGAGTGCCGCTATGTCCCGGCGGTGGAACGGCAGTATCTGGACCTGTCCGCCTGTTCCGGTCCCCTGGGGACCACCTGACCACGACCACCGGTCCGGCGGTCGTACCAGGCTCTCTTTTGGACATACCTCGGGCCGGACCTGCAAGCAGTCTGCCGATCCAGGCGCCAGGCTTTCGACCTTCCCCGCTGCGATATGGATGAGTGAGCTGCGCAGGAAAAAAAGAGAACGCCGAAATATCAAGGCCTCCTCTCATATCGATACGGGCAGGAGCATGGAGCAGGTCCTCTGCTTTGACAGCGCCATCGACGCCGAGCGCTTCGCCGCCCAGAAGTCCGCCATCTTCCTCGTCCTCCCGGAGGAGGACTTCACCAAGAATTTCATGGCCGGGCTGCTGATCCAGAGCCTGAGCCGGGAACTTTTCTCCGTGGCCGAGGAGCACAAAGGCAGGCTCCCCCGCCGGGTAGTGTTCTTCTGTGACGAGTTCGGCACCATGCCGCCCTTCGACGTGCTGCCCCTGTTCTCCGCTGGCCGGTCCCGGGGACTGACCCTGGTGCCCATCATCCAGTCCCTGGCCCAGTTGGAGAAGAACTACGGCAAGGAGGGCTCGGAGATCGTCCAGGACAACTGCCAGGACACCATCTTCGGCGGCTTCGCCCCCAACTCCCAGACCGCCGAGGTGCTGTCCAGGGCGCTGGGCAGCCGCACCGTCATGAGCGGCTCCATCAGCCGGGGAAAGAACGATCCCAGTCAGACCCTCCAGATGGTGGAGCGCCCCCTGATGACACCCGACGAATTGAAATCCATCCCCAAGGGGCAGTTCATCGTCATGAAAACCGGGACCCACCCTATGCGCACCCGTTTGCGGCTGTTCCTGGAGTGGGGCATCACCTTCGGTGAGCCCTATGTGCTGCCGGAGAGAGCCGCCCGGCCTGTGGCCTACGCCTCCCGGCAGGAGCTGGAGCAGGCCATCCTGCAAATGCATCCCCCGCGGCGTGCGGAACGGCCTTCCTCCCCTCCCCCGCCGCCCGCTGACACAGACGACGGAGGACAGCGCCAAGAGGGGCAGGCACGACAAAAGGAGCAGACACAGCTGGACGCCGCCAGGGAACTCCAGGAACTTAGGAAAGATCGCAAAGAAAAGGAAGAAAATACATGAGTTACTTTCAGGACATCTACCGGTCTGAACTGAGCCACCGGGCCAGGGCGGTCTGTATGTACCTCAGGGACCGCTCCGGTCGCAAGGGCCAGTGCTGGCCGGGCATCAAGTCCATCGCCGCCGAACTGGGGCTCT
>JAHZFC010000203.1 GCA_019421525.1 Clostridiales bacterium | reverse complement strand
ATGTCCGTGGTCTGGGACAGCGAGCCGGTGAGCTCCGGCCAGCTGGTCCGGCTGTGCCAGGACAAGCTGGGCTGGAAGAAATCCACCACCTATACCGTGCTGAGAAAGCTCTGTGACCGGGGCTTTCTGAAAAATGAGGGCTCGGTGGTGTCCGCCCTGGTCCCCCGGGAACAGGTGGAGGTCTTTGAGAGCGGCTACGTGGTGGACCGGGCCTTCGGCGGCTCCCTGCCCGCCTTTATCGCCGCTTTTACCAAGGGCCGCAGGCTCACCGACCAGGAGGCGGATGAGATCCAGCGCCTCATCGACGACAGCCGGAGGGGGGACGCGCCATGACCGAAGTATTCGAAGTGGTCCTGCGCATGAGCGGGTACGGCCTGGTGGCCGCCCTCATCGTGACCACGGCCGTCCTCCTGCTCAGCCGGACCCGGTGCTCCAAGACCGTGCTGCTGCTCCTGTTCGCGGTGGTGGCCCTCCGGCTGGTGTGCCCCTGGTCGCCCCCCTCCCCCCTGTCCCTGTTCAACGCCGGATCCCTGGATTCCTACGCCCGCCAAAAAGGCCCCGCCCTGGTGGACAGCTATGTGGGGGAGTATGAGATCGCCGTAGACTTGGGAGGATCCGCCGGAGACTACGACCAGGCGGTGGACGCCGGGGTGGAGCCCACATACAACGCGGAGCTGGAGCAGTGGGTAGTCCGCTACTACAAGGACGAGACAGGCGCCATCACCCCGGCCAAAACCGCCCGGGAGGTATACGGCCCCATCCTCTCCGCCATCTGGCTGGCCGGGGCGGCGGGTTTTCTCCTCTATGGAGCGGTGTCCTATCTCCTCCTGAAACGGCGGCTGCGCTTCGCCGTCAGGGACGAGGCCATTCCCGGCGTGTGGTACAGCGACCGCATCTCCTCCCCCTGTGTTGCCGGGCTGTTCCGGCCCAAGATCTACCTCACCTTCGGCCTGACGGAGGAGGAAAAGGGCTACGTTCTGGCCCACGAGCGCCAGCACATCAAAAACGGCGACCACATCTGGAAGGCGCTGGCCTGGCTCATCATGTGCGTCCACTGGTTCAACGTCTCTCTGTGGGTCCTGTTTTACCGGGCCCTTCTCTGGCTGACCGAGGAGGCCTGCGACCAGCGGGTGCTCCGCCAGCTGGGGGAGGACAAAAAGGCGGACTACGGCCAGGCGCTGCTGTCCCTGTCCTCCGGGCGGCGGTTCCGCCTGTCCCCCAGCCCCATCGCCTTTGGCGAGGGGGACACCAAAAGCCGGGTAAAAGTCATCCTCCAGTACAAAAAGCCCGTCGCCGCCATCACCGCCCTGGCGCTGGCGGCGGCCATCGCGGCAGGGGCATGCCTGCTCACCGGCCCCGACCGGGCCCAGGCAGCCGAGAATCATGATGGGGCCCCTTCCACCCCGGTCGTGACAGGCGATGGGGCGGAGGGCTACGGGACCTATCAGATCTGCGACCTCATCCGCCTGACCCCACTCAGCTCCGTGGAAAGCCGCAGCTATCTGGACGAACGGCTGCGCACCGCCGTGGTGTTTACACCCGAGCGCTTTTACCTCGAGATGGAGGAACTGGACGTAGCCAACCCCATCTATCAGGAGATCGAGCTGGGCACTCAGTTGATCCTGGGCCCCAATGGGGACGAGATCGCCACGGCCCTGGACCTTTCCGGGGAATCCTGGGGCTGGGAGGTTCTGGACTCCGACGGCCAAGAGACCGGGATCCATGTGTATCAGCAGGGCTACGCCCTGTTCGTGGGCAAGTGGGTCACCCACGGGACCGTCAGCCCCATGAGCGAATACTGGTATCTCATGGAGGCCCTGCCTGTGGGGGCTGGAGAGACTCTGGAGGCCACGGATGCCACCTGGAGCATCCGGCTGGACGACAGCGGCGGGTCCGGCTGGCCCCTCTTGTTCGAGGGGGACTTCACCCGCATCGAGCTGGAGTGCGACGCCGGCGCCCTCACCTATGACGGCCTGGACGCCCCCGCTGCCTCCCTCACCGTGGCGGGCACGCCCCCCCAAACAGTGATAGAGTGGCTGCCCGTCACAGTGGGGCAGACTGAGGCCGCCAGCTCTGCCATCGTCACCTTCACCGCCTGGCAGGAGGGCGAGGTCTCCCTCACCGGCACCATCACCATCCGCCAGACCGGCCTGACCAACGGCTTGACCACCTATGCCGCCTACGCCGCCCTGAGCGACATAGACCGCTACTCTTTCTGGCAAAACCAGGGCGGCGCCGATGGCGAGTACGCCCAGATCCGGGACAGTTTGGCTTTCCTCCTGGCAGACCCCCTGGCCACCTGGTCGCTGGACCTGACTCACGATGGGGTGGATGAGACGGTGTCGGTCTACAACGGGAGCTATGTCCCAGTGGGCTATTACTACCTGTTGGTCATGGACGAGGAGGGAAGCATGCTCTGGCGGGGGGAGGCGGGCCGCGCCCACGTCGGGCAGAACGGCTTCTATCTCTATGAGGAGGACGGGCTTTCCTACCTGCTCCGCTGGCAGCCCTACGGCAGCAGCGGGTGGTACACCCTGAGCTACCAGCTTTTCTCCCTGACGGAGGACGGCCAGGAGGTCATCCTCCGGGAGAATGCCGTGGAATACACCATAGACGACCCGATGACTGTGGACGTGGACGCCCTGCGGGCGCTGGAGGAGGAGATCACCGCCCTGCTGCCCCAGTGCCAGGTGCTGCTGTCCACCAACGAGGACACCCCGGAGGGGGTGTGGTACGGCGACCCGGAGGACCCGGTGGTCCCGTACCTCTACTCCGGATATTTCGGCAGCTATGACGATTGGGTGGATCTCGCCCAACTCCAGGCCATGGCCCAGGGCACCTATACCTTTACCGGTGAAGTGGTGGACGTGGTGACCGCCGAAAATGCGGCCAGCTCTGGCACCGTCCCCCACATCAAGGTACAGGACACCACCTATTTCACCTCAGTAGAGCCCTATTTTTCCTTTGTCCTTACCGTCCCCGTGGACGACCCGTCCCAATATCAGGTGGGGGATACGGTGTCCGTCACCGCCGACGGCCCGTTGTACCGCTGGGACCTGCCGGACGAGGGCACCCACACCACGGTGGAACTGTCGCGCGAAGCGTGACAGCAAAGGCCGCCGCCCTTGACCTGGTTGACCAAAGGCTATGCCTTTGGGAACGGTTTTTCCCGACCCCCATTTCTTTTGACAGCGCCGTCGCCTCCCCCTGGACGGGGGAGGTGGCCGCG
>JAHZFC010000021.1:14314-20459 GCA_019421525.1 Clostridiales bacterium | reverse complement strand
TGGGAACCACCCCGGCGGCATGGAACGCCGGGGTGTTCTCCCTGATCCGGCAGCTCTCCGAGACGGTGATCCTGCCGATAGCGGGCATGGTGCTGACCTTTGTCGCCACCTATGAGCTCATTCAGATGCTTTTGGAAAAGAACAATATGCACGAGGTTGACGTGGCGAACATCTACAAGTGGATGTTCAAGACGGCCATCGCCATCCTGATTCTTTCCAACACTTTTAATATTGTCATGGCGGTGTTCGACGTGTCGCAGAGCGTGATTGCCAGCGCGTCCGGGCTCGTTCAGGGCTCCACGGATATTACGGCGGATATGCTGGCCGACCTGGAGGCCACGCTGGAGGGCATGGGCATCGGCTCCCTGCTGGGGCTGTTCATGCAGTCCATCTTGATCCAGGTGTGTATGTTTGCGTTGAACATCGTCATTTTCGTCATTGTGTATGGCCGTATGCTGGAAATCTACGTCATGTCCAGTCTGGCCCCCATCCCTATGGCGACCCTCGCCAACCGGGAGCTGGGCGGCATGGGGCAAAACTACATCAAGTCCCTGTTCGCCATCGGATTCCAGGGGCTGCTCATCCTGGTATGCGTGGCGATCTACGCGGTGCTCGTCCAGGGCATCGCCACCAGCGGCGACCCCATCGGCTCCATTTGGGGGGCTATGGGCTACACGGTGCTTTTGTGTTTCATGCTGTTCAAGACGGGCAGCATCTCCCGGAGCATCTTTGGGGCCCACTGAGGAAGGAGGAGAAACGACCAAAAAAGAAATCACTTTGGGGAGCCTGTTCGACGGCATTGGGGTGTTCCCCCTGGCCGCCCGGCGGAATGGGATCGTGCCCCTGTGGGCCAGCGAGATCGAAAAGGCCCCGGTGTCCATCACCCGGCGGCACTTCCCGGAGATGGCCCACCTGGGGGACGTGACGGCGCTGGACGGCGGGGCCGTGCCCCCGGTGGACGTGCTCACCTTCGGCTCCCCGTGTCAAAATTTATCGCAGATCGGGAACAGGGCGGGGCTCTCCGGCGAGAAGTCCAGCCTGTTTTTTCACGCGATCCGTATCATTCGGGAAATGAGGGATGCCACTGGAAATCAATATCCAGCTTTCGCTGTTTGGGAAAACGTCATGGGAAGTCTTTCTTCAAATGACCGGATGGATTTTGGAGCCGTGCTCTCCGCGTTCCTCGGCTCCGAGGTTTCAATGCCTCCTGCTGGAAGATGGGCAAACGCCGGAATGGTGCGAAGGGGATGCCCTGACATCTGCTGGCGGCTCCTGGACGCCCAGCATTGGGCAGAGCCCCGGCTGGCCCGGCGGCAGCGCGTCTTTCTCGTGGCGGATTTTAGAGGGCGGCGTGCTGCCCAGGTACTGTTTAAGCCCCGGTCAGTGCTCCCACTTCCTCCGCCTTGCGGAGCGGGCGGGCTGCCCGCCCCCGAAGGAGATCGAGGCCCTGTTCTTGAAACAGGGGGGCGCGTACCCGTCCTCCACCCCTTTCAGCTCTTCCGGATGCGGGGCGCGGCCAAGGACGGGGAACAGGCCCACTTCCGGGACAGCTTTGGACGGCCAACTGACCCTTTTCCCACTCTTTTAGCCGGGGCGGTCAATCCCTTCGCCTTTTGGTTTGAGGATGACCCGGCGGGCGGCTGCGTCCGCTTTCCCACGGAATTGGAGAGCGAGCGTCTTATGGGGCTGCCGGAGGGCTGGACGAAATACGGCGCGGAGGGCGAGGAAATCTCCCCGGCCCACCGCTACAAGGCGTTGGGGAACGCCATCGCGCTCCCTTGCGCGGACTACATCATGGCAGGAATAAAAGAAGTTATGGAGGAGGATTGATTTATGCCAAAAAACCAGGCGGCCCCCATTACCCAGGACGCCGCCATCCAGGAAATGAACCGGCTGTTGTTCGAGGCCCCCATCGCGGAGCTGGCGGAGAGCCAGGGCATCAGCATTGACGAGGCGGTAAAGCTCCGGGTGGAGAAATCCATCGAGGCCGCCCCGCTGCCTATCGAGGTCAATGTGCGGCCCATCGAGCCTATGGGCTCCCTGCGGGGCTATGCCAGTGTCAATATCGGCGGCATCGTGGTGGACGATTTTAAGGTGGTGGACGGCAAGAATGGTATGTTCTTGAGTCCCCCCAGCAAGGAGTCCAACCGGACGCGCAGCGGCTACCGGGCCACCACACGGGTGACGAGCCGGGCGCTGCAGGAGCGGCTGGACGCCCTGACCGTGGACGCCTACAACGCGGCGGTGGAGCAGCTTGTGGCCCGTGCCGAGGCCCTGCGCCCCGCCCCCATCCGGGAGCAGATGGCCCGGGCCGGGCAGGAGGCGGACAAGGCCAACGCCAGCCGTCCCGCCCCGGAGAAGGGCAAGGAGGCCAGGGATGACAGATAGGGCCCCTTTGGGACAAAATGTCCCAAACGGCCCGGCCCCGGTGGAGTCCGGCATCTATCTCATGGACGGCATCGCGGGCCTGCGCTCCCTGCCCCAGCACTCGGTTGACCTGCTGCTCACCGACCCGCCCTACGGCACCACCCGCAACTTTTGGGATGTGCCCCTGCCGCTCCCGGAGCTGTGGGAGGCGGTGAAGTGGGCAGTAAAACCCAACGGGGCGATCCTGTTTTTCGCGCAGTGCCCCTATGACAAAATCCTGGGGGCGTCCAACCTGAAGATGCTCCGCTATGAGTGGGTGTGGTACAAGAGCCGGTGTACCGGCTTTCTCAACGCCCGGCGGGCCCCGCTGAAAAAGACGGAGAATATTTTGGTGTTCTATCAAAAGCTCCCGCTGTATCAACCGCAGTTCGAGCAGGGCAAGCCATATGAGCGCATCTGCAAGAAGGGCTCTCTCAGCTCCAACTACGGCAAATATATCCCCAGCGGGAACGGCTCCCCGGACGGGCGGCGGTTCCCTGGGAATGTGCTGGCCTTTGCGTCTGTCCAGCACACCATCCACCCCACGCAAAAGCCGGTGGAGCTGTGTGAGTATTTTATCCGCACCTACACCCGGCCCGGTGAGCTGGTGGCGGACATCTGCGTGGGCTCCGGCACCACGGCGGTGGCCGCCGTCAACACAGGCCGCCGCTACATCTGTTTTGAAACGGCCCCGGCCATCTTCGGAACCGCCGTCCAGCGTGTGGAGCAGGCGCAGGAGGCGGTGGCGCGGGGCGGGAAAGGAGTGTGAGCTATCAATCAATATTCTGTGATCTACGCCGATCCCCCGTGGCGCTACTCCCAAAAGGGCTTGCAGGGGGCGGCGGAGCAGCACTATCCCACCATGAGCATAGACGAGCTGTGCGCACTCCCGGTGGCGGAACTGGCCGCCCCGGACAGCGCGCTTTTTTTGTGGGCCACCTTCCCCCAGCTCCCGGAGGCCCTGCGGCTCATCCACGCCTGGGGCTTTACCTACAAGACCGTGGCCTTTGTCTGGCTGAAACAAAACCGCAAGGCCGGGGGCTGGTTCTACGGCCTGGGCTTTTGGACGCGGGGCAATGCGGAGGTGTGCCTGCTGGCGACCAGGGGCCACCCCAAGCGGCAGGCGGCCAACGTCCACCAGTTCATCATTTCCCCCATCCGGGAACACAGCCGGAAACCGGACGAGGCCCGGGAGAAGATCGTGGCCCTCATGGGGGACGTGCCCCGTGTGGAGCTGTTCGCCCGGCAGTCACCCCCTGGCTGGGACGTGTGAGGCAACGAAGTGGAGCCCTCGGCGGGCCTTTGGGACACTTTGTCCCAAGGGGCCGGGCAGATATGATTTTCAAGGATGGTGATCAAAATTCCTTATGTAAACGTACCAAACGACCTTTCCAAAATCAAAACGAAGGTGGCGTTCAATCTCACCAAGCGCCAGCTCATCTGTTTCGGATGCGGGGCTGCCGTGGGCATCCCAGCCTACCTGCTGGCCCGTGGGGCCATCGGCAACACTGGGGGCCTGTTCCTCATGCTGGGAGTCATGCTCCCGGCGTTTCTCTTAGCCATGTATGAGCGGGACGGCCTGCCGCTGGAGAAGGTGGCCCGGAACATCATCCGGGCCAAGTTCCTGCGCTCCGGGCCGCGCCCCTACAAAACTGAAAATCTCTATGCCCCCTTTACCTACCGGGGGGCGGCTTGGAAGGAGGATGCCATTGCAAAAAGCAAGAAAACTGCCAAGGCGCGGCCTAAGAAGGGCTGACCGCCACCGTCGGGGGCGGGCGGAGCTCTCCGCCCAGCAGACCATCCCCTATGTGGCGATGTACCCGGACGGGGTGTGCCAGCTCCCCGGCGGCCTGTTCACCAAGACCGTGGAATATGAGGACATCAACTACTCGGTTGCGTCCTCGGAGGATCAATCCGCCATCTTCAGCGGCTGGAGCGCCTTTCTCAACTACTTTGACAGCGCCCTGCCGTTCCAGCTCTCCTTTGTCAACCGCCGGGCCCACAGCGCCAGCCGGTACAAGGTGAATATCCCCGACCAGCAGGACGCCTATGACAGCATCCGGGGCGAGTTCGTGTCCATGCTCAAGCGGCAGATCGCCAAGAGCAACAACGGCATTGACCGGGCGAAATACATCACCTTTGGCGTGCCCGCCGGTTCGCTGGGCGAGGCCCGGCCCCGGCTGGAGCGGGTGGAGGCCGACGTGGTGGGCAACCTGCACCGCCTGGGGGTGCAGTCTAATCCCCTGGACGGGCGGGAGCGGCTGGCGGTGCTCCACGGCCAGACCCATCCGGGGAGCCGGGAGCCGTTCCGGTTCTCCTGGGCGGACATTCCCCGCACCGGCCTTGGCACCAAAGACGCCATCGCCCCCAGCGAGGGCTTTGACTTCTCCCAGCCCCGCCTGTTCCGGGTGGGCCGGTATTGGGGCGCGGCGTCCTATTTGCAGATTTTAGCGTCCGAGCTCTCGGACAAGCTGCTGCGGGAGATCCTGGAGCTGGACGCGGAGCTGACTGTCACCATGCACATTCAAACGGTAGACCAGCTCAAGGCCATTAAGACCATCAAGGGCAAGGTCAGCGATATTGACAAGATGAAGGTGGAGGAGCAGAAAAAGGCGATCCGGGCCGGGTATGACCCGGACATCCTGCCCCCTGATCTCATCACGTTCTCCAAGGACGCCGCCGATCTCCTGGCCGACCTGCAATCCCGCAACGAGCGGATGTTCCTGCTGACGTTCACCATCATCAATCTGGCCCCCACCCGCCAGCGGCTGGAAAACGACGTGTTCACGGTAAACGGCATCGCGCAGAAGTACAACTGCGCCATCAAGCGGCTGGATTGGCAGCAGGAGCAGGGCTTTGTGTCCTCCCTGGTGCTGGGCTATAACGAGGTGGAAATCCAGCGGGGCATGACCACCAGCTCCACCGCCATCTTCGTACCCTTTATGACGAGGGAGCTCCGCATGGGCGGACAGGCCCTCTACTACGGCATGAACGCCCTTTCCCACAATATCATCATGGCTGACCGCAAGAAACTGAAATCGGCCAACGGGCTCTACCTGGGCTCCACCGGCTCCGGTAAGAGCTTTTCCGCCAAGCGGGAGATTATCAACGTGTTTCTGGCAACCCAAGACCGCATCATCATTGTAGACCCGATGGGGGAATATGCCCCGCTGGTGCGGCGGCTGGGCGGGCAGGTCATTGAGATTGCCCCGGACAGCCCCCACCACATCAACCCTATGGACATCCAGCTTGACCTGGGCGGGGACGAGAGCCCCCTGTCCATGAAGGCCGACTTCCTGCTCTCCCTGTGTGAGCTGGTGGTGGGCGGCAAGGACGGATTACAGCCCATCGAAAAAACCGTCATTGACCGCTGTGTGCGGCAGGTCTACCGGGAGCTGACCCTGGGGATTGGGGACGGCAAGCCCCCGCTGCTCCAAGACCTCTATGAAGAGCTGCTCAAGCAGCCGGAGCCGGAGGCCCAGCGGGTGGCGACGGCCCTGGAGCTCTACTGCACGGGCTCTCTCAACCTGTTCAATTTCCCCACCAATGTGGACCTCAATTCCCGTGTGGTGTGCATCGTACTCAAGGGGCTGGGGGAAAACCTGCGGAAGATCGCCATGCACATCACCAACGACTTTGTGACCTCGGCGGTGAATACCAACTTCCACAACGGGATCGCGACGTGGTGCTACTTTGATGAATTTCATATCCTGCTCCGGGACGCCCTCACCGCCAGCTA
>JAHZFC010000021.1:6465-14236 GCA_019421525.1 Clostridiales bacterium | reverse complement strand
TGGAAGATGCTCCGTAAAAAGGGCTGTGTCCCCTCGGCCCTGACGCAGAACGTGAAAGACCTGCTTGCCAGCCGGGAGATTGAGGCCATTCTGGACAATACCGACTTCATGGTGCTGCTGGCCCAGGCCCAAAGTGACCGGGCGATCCTGGCAAAGCAGCTCGGCATTTCTGAGCACCAGCTTTCCTACATCACCCACTCCAACCCCGGCGAGGGGCTGCTGTTCTACGGCAGCACCACCATTCCCTTTGCGGATCGGTTCCCCAAGGGCGAGATTTACAACCTGCTCACCACCCGCCCGGAGGATTTGAAAAATGAGCCGGGAGCGTGACGGGGGCCGGGAACCCAGGCAGGGCCCTGACCGGGGCAAGGCCGGGAAATCCGCTGACCCTCTGCGTTTTGAGGAGGGGCGGGAGGAGTCCCCGTTAGAACCCCAGGCCCCCACGCGGGGTGCGCGGGGCGGCAAACAGGCGGAGCCCCTGCGGTTTGGGCCGGAACGGGAGCCTGAGCCCGGCGCACCCAGGCAGCGCCGCCCGGATTGGAAAAAGGCGTCCGCCCGGAAGGTACGGGAGGCCACGGCCCCGGCGGAGCCGGAGCGCCGGGAGGAGGCTGTCCCCCAGGGGGACGGCCACCAGCCTACGTCCGAGGCTGGGGCGGCGCCGGAAAACTCAGGGGGCCACCCTGACCCTCTGGATGGCCGGGCAGATCGGTTCCCACCTGACCGGGTGGCGGAGCCGGTGCCCCCGGCAAAGCATGGGGCGCCCCCGGACAATCCCCGGGAGGCCCCGCCTCCCCTTAAGCCGGGGCGTGCCTCACCCCGGGAGGGCCCGGTGGCCCGCCTGCGCTTTGAGGACGAGGACGCCGCCCCCGGCTCCCAGCCGGGCAAGGCGGCTCCCAAGGGCCCCCGGCCTGCTGGCCGGGGGCCCGGCCCTTTCCAGGGCACACCCGCCGACGCTCCCCCGGAGGCCCCTATGGGACAAAGTGTCCCAAGGGACGGCGGCGGGAAATTCCGCACGGAGAGCAATTCTGAGCAGGTCAACCGCGCCAAATTCCGCATGGAAAAGCGGGAGGCCAAGCTGGGCAGGGCACGGGACAAGCTGGCAAAGCAGAAACCGCCCAAACCCAAAGGGCCGGTGCGGAAGATCGCCGGGGCCGCCGGGTGGACGGCCCACGGCTTTGTCCACAGCAAGATTTATGAGAATGAGCATGAGAATGTAGGCATCGAGGGGGCCCATCGCTCCGAGCTGGTGGCAGAGGCCGGGGGCCGGAAGTTATACCGTTACGCCAAGCGCAAGGTGCGGGAGCACCCGGCCAAGGCCGTCCGGCGGGCGCAGTCCAGGTTCACCAAGGCCACGGCAAATTACCATCTCCACCGGGCCGCCCAGGAACAGCCCAAGCTGGCTATGAACGCCTGGAAACGCTTTCTATATAAGCGGAAACTGAAACAGCAGTACCGCAAACGGGCAAAGGAGGCGGCCAAGTACGGCGCGGCGGCGGCCAGGAAAACGGCAGTCACCACGGAAAAGCTGGCCGCCCGGACGGTGGGCTTTATCAAACGCCATCCCGTGGGGGTGCTGCTGGCCCTGGCCTGCCTGCTCATCGTGTTCCTGTTCCAGTCCTGCACCTCGGCCCTGGCCCCCCTGGGCAGCGGCGCGGGCGGCGGCATCGGGGCCACCACCTATGCCGCCAAGGACGAGGACATTCTGGCGGCGGAGGCGGCCTACTGCGACATGGAGGCGGAGCTGCAAGCCTATCTGGACAACTACACCGCCACCCACAGCTATGACGAGTACCACTTCGACCTGGACGAGATCGGGCACGACCCCTATGTGCTCATCTCCATCCTGTCCGCGCTCCACGAGGGGGAATGGACATTGGCCGACGTGGAGGGCACGCTGGCCGACCTCTTTGACCGCCAGTATATCCTCACGGAAACCGTGATACCGGAAACCCGTTACAACGCGGATGACGAGCCCTATACCTACTACATCTGCTATGTGACCCTGGAGAACTTCAACCTGTCCCATCTGCCCGTCTACATGATGGGCGAGGAGCAGATGGCGCGGTACGCCCTCTACATGGCGTCCCTGGGAAACCGGCCTGACCTGTTCCCTGGCTCCGGCTATGTGGACAAGTACACCCAGCCCGTGGATCGCTATGAAGTCCCCACCGAGTATTTGAGCGACGAGCAGTTTGCCGCCCTGCTCACCGAGGCGGAGAAATATGTGGGCTATCCCTATGTGTGGGGCGGCAGCTCTCCGGCCACGTCCTTTGATTGCTCCGGCTACCTGTCCTGGGTGTTCAACCAGTGCGGCTGGAATGTGGGCCGCCTGGGGGCCACCGGTCTTTACAACTACTGCACCCCCACCAGCAACCCCAAGCCCGGCGATCTGGTGTTCTTCGTGGGAACCTACGACACCACAGGCATCTCCCACTGTGGGCTCTACCTGGGCGACGGGATGATGCTCCACGCGGGCGATCCCATCGGATACGCAAACCTAAATTCAAGCTACTGGCAGGCGCACCTGTATGCCTATGGGCGCTTGCCCTGATTGGAGGATGATACATTGGCAACCAGCAAAAGCGCGAAAATCCAGGCCGAGATCGAAAAGGTCAAGGCCAAAATCAGCGAACAGCAGGCCCGGTTGAAGGCGCTGGAGCAGAAAAAGCTGGAGGCGGAAAATACCGAAATCGTGGACATTGTGCGGGGCCTGAGCATCTCCCTGGACGAGCTGCCGGTGCTGCTCCAGGCCATCCGCTCCGGCGCTCCTATGGGACAAAGTGTCCCAAAGGACGCCCCCAAACCTGACGAGGAGGAAGTGTCTGAATGAAAAAATACCGTGTCCTGACGGCGGCGCTGTGCGCCGCCTTTTTGCTGTGCGGCATGACTGCACCGGCCTATGCCTACTCGGACGAGCCCACCGGGGGCTATGAGGAAACCGACCCCGCCCCCACCGTCGAGGACACCACCGTGGAGGAGGCCCCCGCGCCGGAGCCCACTATGGAGCCGGGCGAGGGCTTTTCGGAGGAGGGCAATCTTGTGACCCGCGACCTGCTCTATGACAAGCACACCAACAAGCAGTTTATCACTGTCCAGACCAAAGGAGGCAGCACCTTCTACATCGTCATTGATTACGATAAGCCCGTGGACGAGGAGGGCGAGCAGTACGAAACCTACTTTTTAGGGGTGGTAGACGAGGCCGACCTGCTGGCCGCGTTTGAGGCCGCTGGCGGGGAGTTGCCCTCCTGCACCTGCACGGAGAAGTGCGCGGCGGGGGCTGTCAACACGGATTGCCCCGTCTGCGCCACCAACATGACCGAGTGCGCGGGGGTGGAGCCGGAGCCCGAACCGGAGCCGGAGCCGGAGCCGGAACCTGCGGAAGATCCCGAACCGGGGGCCGAGGCCGGGGGCGGCTCCCTGGGGCTGCTGGCGATGGTGCTGGCCGCAGTGGTGATTTGCGGAGGCGTCGGGTGGTATTTCAAAATCTACCGCCCCAAGCAGGAGCGGGCTGCGGCCCAGGCCGAGGAGGACTACTCCGACGAACCCGACCCCTATGACGATCCCGAGGAGGACTACGACCCCTACGGCGAGGACGAGTACGGCGACGAGGAGGAAACGGAGGGGAAATCATGAACTTTACCGACAACCGCCTGGAGCGGGAAATGAGACGCAAGCCCCGGCAGGAACAGCCCGACCCGGCTCCGGCACCCCGTGGCTCCCGGTGCGCCGGGTGCCCCTACTGGCAGGGCATCCGCTGCATGACCTGTTTCCGCGCCCTGCTGCGGCGCGGGAGGTGATGCGGTGTCCCGTGAGCTGACCCGCGAGGAGAAAAAATCCATCCGGGCCCTGGTGACAAAATGGTGCGCCAACTATGACCGGGACTACGGATGTCTGCCATTGGAGTGTGAGTGCTATATGTTGACAAAATGCTGGACGGGCCCCATGTGCCGCTACTTCCGGGAGGCCGTTCTGCCCATTGACCCGGCCCTGGCGGTGCAGCTTGCCCAGGAGGGGCCGGTGGAGGAGCTGCGCATCTGCCCCCTGTGCGGGCGGGCCTTTCTCCCCAAACGACGGCAGCTCTACTGCTCCCCGGCGTGTCAGGCCGAGGCCAACCGCCGCAGGAGTCGGGAGCGGATGCGGAACCATCGCCGGAAACAGGGGTGCAAGCGTTACGATTAAAGCCCCGGAAACGCCCTGCTGACGGGGCTTTCCGGGGCCGCTCCGGAGGGGGCCGGTATGATTTTACGTCTGGCCCCCATTTTACACGATAAATCAAACATTTTGCGCCCGCGCTCCTTTGGGACATTTTGTCCCAGGAGGCGGGCGCGTGGAAGGAGGCAGTATGGACAAAAATCAAGGCTATTCCATTCTCCGCGCTGCCATGCTGGAAAATGGCAGGGGCTTTGCCCTGGGGGAAAACCCCAAGGCCCCATCCCGCTGTGTGACCTGGGCCTGCTATGACGATGAACACGGCCAGCGGCAGTATGAGTGGGGCCATTACGGAAATGATCTGAACGCGATGGAACAGGACTTTAAGCACCGGCTGATGGAATATCAGCGGCTCTATAAAGTCCAGATCGTCCAGGTAGAGGCCCCTGGGCTTTACAAGTATTACTCCACCCGGCGGCCTGTGGACATCGGCGCGTTTCCGAAACCGCCCCACAATGCCCCGGATGAGATTGTCAATTACGGCCATCGCGTTCCTGTGGAGGGCGGCGCGTTCCTGGCCTGGGGCCATTTGACCTATACCCGGCCCCTGACGGAAAAGCAGGTGGCCGACTATGAGCTGCGGCCTGCCCCCGATGTGGCCGAGCTGTGCCGGAACAGCGGCAGCCGTCCCTGTCCGATTTCCCAGCAGATGAAGGACGCCCAGGCCCAGGCCGAGGCTGACCGGGGCCCGGCGGCTCCCAAGAAGGACGCCCCTGACCGGGGCGGGCGTTAGGGGGTGGCCGGATGCCGAAGTATTATCCCATCAGTGAAGAGGCAGCGCGGCGGGCAAACGATCTCAACAGCTACTGTGACTACAAGCCCGGCTCCGCCACCGCCAGTTATCAGGCCCAGGTAGATGCCGCCTACCAACTGGCGGAGGAACAGAAACAGAAAGTCGATCCCATGTACCATGAGAAGATTGACTATCTGGCCGACCTCTATGCCCGCAAGCTGGCGGAAAATCTCAATCAGGCCCATGCCATCGACACCCGTGTGCCCTCGATCCTGGTTGCCGGGGGCTCCAACTTCCCCGTGCAGAAAAAGCACAAGCAGAACGCGGCGCGGGACAAGAATATGGGCGAGTATCAGCATATCCAGGGCCTGCTGGACAAAATTCGCTCCACCGGCACGGCGGGCATCTCCGCCGATGACCGGCAGGCAGTGGAAAAACTGGAGGCCAAGCTGGAAGGGCTGAAAGCCGACCAGGAGTACATGAAGGCGGTCAACGCCTACTACCGCAAACACAAGACCCTCGAGGGCTGCCCCGGCCTGACCGACGAGGGGATCGCCCAGCTCCGGGCCTCTATGGAGCGGGACTGGCGGAAAGACCCGGTGCCCTATCCCTCTTTCCATCTCTCCAACAACAACGCCAACATCCGCCGGGTGCAGCAGCGCATTAACGATTTGAAAAACCGGGGCGACTTTGTGGGCTGGGAGTTCCCCGGCGGCAGGGCGGAGATCAACGAGGGGGAAAACCGGCTGCAGCTGTTCTTTGATGAAAAGCCCACCGAGGAACAGCGCCGGGAGCTCAAACAAAACGGATTCAAGTGGGCCCCCAGCCAGGGGGCATGGCAACGGCAGCTCAACCGAAACGCCATCTTCGCGGCAGGCAGAATAGACTTCCTGCGCACGGAGGACGGCCAGAGCCCCGTCCGGCTCCAGCCCTTTGCCCGGCGGGAGCGGGAGGAGCCGTCCCGGTGAGCCGGAAACGCCGCCGCCCCATTCACCTGCACGTCATGGTGTCCGAGGAGGAGCTGGCACAGCTCCAGGAGCGCATGGCCGAGGCCGGTGTGCGCAACATGGGAGCTTTCGTGCGGAAGATGGCCCTCAATGGGTATGTACTCCACGTTGACCTGGGGCCGGTGCGGGAGCTGGTGTCCCTCCAGCGCCGGTGCTCCAACAATCTCAATCAGGTGGCAATCCAGGCCAACACCTACGGGGGCATCTACCCCCAGGACATCGCCCTGCTGCAAAAGGACTATGCCGATTTGTGGGAACCCCTGTCCGAGCTGCTAAAAAAGCTGACCCAGGTGGTGGAAATGTAAAGGCCGGGGAGCGGTGCGCCGCTCCCCGGCTTGCCCGAGTTTGGGACACTTTGTCCCCGACCCGGGCAAGCCGGAGGCATCCTTTACACCCTATTTTTGCAGAGTTATAATATACATATAGAGGGAAAACAACAGAAAATACAAAACTTTTGAGGAGGTTTTCACCATGCGTATCATCTTGAGGATCGCCGCGCTCCCCTTTGCCGCCGCCTGCTCTGTCCTCGCCGCTGCGGTGGGGCTGGCCGCCGGTCTGTCCAACGTGCTCCTGGAAGTCCTAGGCGGGATTTGCATGATGTGTGCCCTGTTCGCGTGGTTCATCCAGGGCGATAACTCTGCCGCCCTGCTCATGCTGGGCATCGCCGTGTTCTTTGTGGTGCTGGGCCTGCTGGCCGATGCCATTGCCGGGGGCCTGACCTCTCTTGCGGACGTCCTGTGCGGCGTAGTGTTTGGGTGAGCCTATGAAGGAGTCCTGCGTGAACTGCAAGCATAAAAATGGATGCCTGCGCCGGGACGCAGCCATCTTCTTCCTGTTCATCGCCACGGGCCGGGACGATATGGTGCCGGAGGCCCGGGAAAACATGAACATACGCCCGTCCTGCGACCAGTGGGCCCCGCAGGAGCAGCCGTAAATATCGCTGACCTTTGGGACAAAGTGTCCCATACCTGACCGGCGGCCTTTGGGCCGTCGGTTTTTCTTTGCCGTGCGGCCTACTTCTCGCGTATCATCTCTTTCACCACGGCGGCAATATGCTCCAGTGAGGCGGCGTCTAACTTCTTCAAGTCCTCCACCAGCTCCGCAAGCTGGGCGGGGTAGGCGTCCCCCTCGTCAAAGAACTGCTGCGGCGTGATGCCAAAATATTCGCAGATGTAGAACAGACCTTGCAGCGAGGGCAGGGTCTTTTTGTTTTCAATCTGATTGATGTAGCTGTTGTTTTGGCCCAGTGACAGGGACATATCACGGGCGGAGACATTCTTCTGCATCCGCAGTTGTGCGATACGGTTTTGGGTAAATTCCTCGTACACGGAAACGCCCTCCCTTCTCGCACTATTTTATCCTGTGCCTATGTTCAAAATGCGGTGTGTAATCCTGTGTAATTCTTGACATACGATATTTAAACCTTTATTTTTAATAGAGGAAAAGGATTTCATCTCTTGGGAAGGATGGGATATTTTATGGTACGCAAAACCTGTTGCGTCACGGGCCACCGGGACATTCCGGCGGACAAGCTGGACTATGTGGAGCAGGAGCTCGGCCGGGGGCTGGCAGAGGCGGTGGCCGACGGCTATACCCGTTTCATCTCCGGCTTTGCGGAGGGGGCCGACCTGATGTTCGCCGCCCTGGTAGTTGAGGAAAAGGAGCGGCACCCGGAGCTGTTTCTGGAGGCGGCGCTGCCCTATGCGGGGAGGATAAAAACCAAGGACAAGCGGTTCCATGAACTGCTCCGGCTCTGCGATGGGGTAAAGGTGGAGAGCCAGACCTACGCGCCATCCTGCTATATGGCGCGCAACCGCTACAT
>JAHZFC010000021.1:1602-6455 GCA_019421525.1 Clostridiales bacterium | reverse complement strand
CCCAAACGGTGATTGCCGTCTACGACGCGCGGAAAAAGGGCCGCACCCTGTTCACCATGCGCTATGCCCACACGCTGGGGCGGGACGTCCGGGTGATTTCTATTTAGACCGGCCTATGGGACACTTTGTCCCATACCGCCTACTGCCGTTTGAAAGGAGGTGCTGCCACGGCTACCACGCGCCTGATTGTCCACCACATCAGCAAGGGGGAAACCATCGCCCAATCCCTCAAAGACCGTTTGGACTACGGGAAAAATCCTGACAAGACCCAGGGCGGGGAATTGATTTCCTCTTACCAGTGCGACCACATGACAGCCGACGCCGAGTTCCTGCTGTCCAAGGCCAAGTACAAGGCCGTCACAGGCCGGGAGCAGAAACGGGACGCGGATGTGCTCTGCTATCAGATTCGCCAGTCCTTTGCACCTGGGGAGATCACCCCCGAGGAGGCGAACCGGGTAGGCTATGAAACGGCCATGCGCTGGACAAAGGGCAACCACGCCTTTTTCGTCGCCACCCATACAGACCGCCAGCACATCCATAACCACATCTATTACAATTCCACTTCCCTGGATTGCACCCGGAAATATAGAGATTTCTTCCGCTCCGGGCGGGCGCTCAGGCGGCTCTCTGACCGGGTGTGTATCGAGCACGCGCTTTCCGTTATCCAAAATCCCAGGCAGCACAGCCAGACCCAATTCCGTCACTACGGGCAATGGCTGGGGGACGCCAAGCGGCCCTCGCAAAAGGAGCAGCTCCGGGCCATCATCGACGAGGTGCTGGCCCAGCCCCCCGCCGATCTCCCGGCCTTCCTCGCCGCGCTGGAGGCGGCTGGCGTCCAGGTGCTCCACGGGCGGGGCGGCGTCCTCTCATTCCAGCTCCCGGGCTTTGAACGGCCCGCCCGCTGGCGGAGCTCCACCCTGGGGGAAGGCTACGGCCCCGAGGCTGTCCAGGCCGTCCTGGATGGCAGAGCTCCGGCTCGGGCCGGGGGCGGCGACGACGCCCGGCCCAGGCGTAAGCGGTTCAACCTTGTTATTGACATCCAGCAGCGCATGGCCCAGGGCAAGGGCCCGGCCTATGAGCGGTGGGCCAAAGTCTATAACATCAAGCAGATGGCCGCCGCCCTACAATTCCTCCAGGAGAACGGCCTGACCGACTATGACGAGCTGGCGGCCAAGACGGACGCGGCGGTAGATCGCACCCACGCCCTGGCCGGGGAGCTGCGGGCGGTGGAGCGGGAGCTGGGCCGCACGTCGGAGCTCATGGGGGCCGTGGTGCAGTACGCCAAGACCCGGCCCGTGTTCGACGGCTACAAGGCGGCCCGGTACAGTAAAAAGTATCTGGCCCAGCACGAGGCGGAGCTGGCCGACTACCGGGCGGCCAAGGCCACCATGAATGACCTGCTGGACGGCGAAAAGCTCCCCAAGATGGACGTCCTCAAGAAAAAGCGCCGGGAGCTGGCCGAACAGAAAAAAGTCCTCACCGCGCAATACCGCACCGCACAAAAGGAGATGCGGGAGATCGTCACGGCGAAGGGCAACATTGACCATCTTCTGGGGCTTACCGGCGGACGCGCCGATAAGGAACAGGCCCGTTAGGGCCGGTTCCGCAGACTATCCCTTGGGACACTTTGTCCCATAGGGCCGGGTTTGGGGAGGCTCCCCAACAAGCACTTTCGCGGGGCCCCCGGCGGCGCGAAAGTGGCAAGTGTGTCCACACTTGCCCAGCTTGCCGTTTCGCGCTCCCCCGAAAATGGGTGCAATTCCGGGGGCTGCGCACTCCGGCGGAGGCTGGGCAGTACCCCGCTGGATTTCCCCTGCGGTGGAACAAGAGAAAGGACTAACTCCCAATTTTCGATTGCGGCGGGTCTGTGGAGTCCAGCCTATCTCCACAGTGATTCAGAGCGTTTCGCAGCGATAATTCAAAGGCAATTTGCAACACTCGCCCTCATCTGCTACAATAAAACAGAACTTGAGAGGAGGAATTTCCATGTCCACATACTGGGTGGCGCTCTGTGAGGACGAAGCCGTAGAGCGCGGCCAAATCACTGACCTATGCCAGGATATTCTTGCTACCCAGGGTGTGGAGGCGGAAATCGTACCCTTTTCCTCGGCGGATGAGCTGCGGCAGGCGGCAGAGGAAAAACGGGCTGCCTTTGACCTCTATCTCCTGGACATCCAAATGGAGGGCACCACCGGCTTAGAACTGGCTCAGTGGCTCTACGACCAGGGCGTCCGGGATCGGGTCATCTTCATCACCGGCAACCCGGAATACGCTCTGGCCGGGTATGAAGCCCACCCCCTTCACTACCTGCTCAAGCCGGTGAGCCGGGAACGGCTGGAGGCCGCCTTGGGGCGGGCGCTGGAGAAACATGGGGCCCAGGCCGTCCTGTTCCAGCGGGGCGGGCAAGCTGTCCCCCTCCTGGTAGAGGAAATCCGCTATCTGGAGAGCCTGAATCACGGTGTCGTGGTCCACCTGGGAGACGGTGAGCAGGCGTTTTCTGTCCCGCTGACAGAGGCGGAACGGCTGTTGCCCGCCGGGATCTTCCGCCGCTGTCACAGGAGCTATCTGGTCAATTTGACTTGGGTAGAGCGGGCCACCCACGCCGGGGTGCTGCTGAAGGATGGCGAGCGGCTCCCCATGAGCCGAACCTTCTATACTGAGTTCCAAAACGCAATCGTACACCGACTGAATGGCTGAGGATGAAACAGAGGAGGCGCTGTGCGTCTCCTCTGTTTTCATCTATTCTCCGGGAATTGCGGAGCGGTTTGGACGGTAAACCACTCGTCCGTCCAGCTTACGCTCAGGACACTGTCGTACTTCTCCACCACAGCCCGCATCTGGGCCATGCCGAAACCGTGGGAGGCTGAGTTCGCTTTCGTGGTTTTCACGGCCCCGCTTTCGTCTGTCTCCACATGGCCGTCAAAGGTATTTTCGCACAGGATGGGAACAAACTCCCCATCCACCCGCATCCGGAAACGGATGATTTTCTCCCGCCCCTCCGGGGTGCGCTCTGCCCCCTCCAGGGCGTTGTCCAGCAGGTTGATAAGCAGGGCGCACAAATCCTCGTCCGGAATGGGGAGCGACTTCGGGAGCATCACCACCACTTCAAAGACAATCCCCGCCGCCTTTGCCCGGCCTGCAGCGTCTTGAAGGATGGCGTTGACGGCAATGTGCTCGGTAAACCGAGCCAGCTCCTGGTTGGTGTCCTGTTTCCAGGCGGCCATATACCGCTCCACCCCCGCCCAGTCCCGGGCCTGGACGGCGGCGTCCAAGGCGGCCACCTGAGCGGAAAAGCCGTGGCGGAGCCGGGCGCTTTCCCGCAGCTTATCTTCCATAGAGCGGTAGTTGTCCATAATCAGCTGATTTTTCAGGGCCAGGGTCTGAGCCGCGCCCTGGGCGCGGACGATGGATCGGGCCAAATCCCAGGCGGAGAGGGCGGCGCACACCAGCACCAGCCACCAGATCAGCCAGTACAGAGTGCCGCTCCACACCCCCGCCTGGAGCTGGGCGGCCAGATACGTCAGATATTGGGCCGCATACCCGCCCCGCAGATGGGAAACCAGCGCCGCCAGAACCAGCGCCCCGGCGCTCCAGGCGGCGGCCAGCCCCAGGGCCTTCCAGAAGGCCCGCTCCCGGTGGAGGAGCAGATAGGCGGCCAGGGCCAGGGCGGTGAGTCCCTCCAGCCACGGGCTGGAGATCGGCCCCTGGAGGGCCTGGGGCAGGAAATAGGCCCCGTACCCCACCGCCAGCCGGTGGACGGTCAGCAGGGCCGCCGCCAGGGTGGGCAGGAGCAGGGGCCAGTTCCGCTTTCCGTGGGCCAGCCCCAGTAAAAACAGCCCCCACAGCAGCACCGCAGCCAGGGCGGAGGCCCCGGCGGACAGGCCGTAGTAGTTGGCGTAGGCGATGGTGCCCGCCTGGTCCGTGGGGTCGGTGGAGAGCCGGAGCAGGGGCGGCACGATGGCCGTGTCCGACAGGGGCCGCAGGTCTATGGTCAGAGCCTCCCCGCCCCCGGCGGGCAGGGCGATTTGAGCCTGGCTCTGGTTGGCCGTCTCCGGCGGCTGACTGACGGCGGAGTACCACAGCTCCGCCCCGTCCAGAAAGACGGCGGCGTCCAACCCGGTGGTCTCGAAGATCAGGAGCGTTCCGTTCGCCCGGCCCTCCGGCAGGGTCAGGGCGTAGCGGTACCACTCCCCCTCCTCCAGCTCCGGCGGGAGAACGGCGGGGTCAAAGGGCGTCTCCGCCCCGCTGGCAGTCACCACCGCCCCCGTCTCCCAGGTGGGGTAGAGAAAGGCGCTCTCCGCCTGGGTAAATCGTTGGAGGAAGGCCAGCGCTCCGGCGCACACCGCCAGGAAAGCGAGGGCGTATAGCACTTTTGTCAGCCGTTTCATGGATGGCACCTCCCTTTTTGTTTGCTCCAACTGTATCAGAAAACAGGGACTGACGCAAGGCCAAGACCCCTTGATCTTCCTAACTCGACAGGTTTTCTTCCTAACTGACTATACCCCGGGTGGAAAGAACTCTGGTAAAATAAAATAGACGACAAGTGATTTGGCAAGGGGGTACCCCCTTGCCCCGCTGGATAAATCCAGCGGGGCAAACCCACTTATTGCAAAGCTGCACCTCACCTTTTCCCTATGGGACAAAATGTCCCATAGCTCCACCCCATCCCCGCACCCTGGCAGCAGACCGGGGGCTGACGATATAGCAAATCATTTTCCAAATTTTCAAAGGAGGCACACGCACAAATGAAACCCAAACCAATCTATAAGCGCCTCAGAGCGTTCCTTTTATGTTTCGCCCTGCTGGTGGGTATGCTGCCCGTCACGGCGGGGGCGGCCGACAATACTTATAAT
>JAHZFC010000021.1:303-1592 GCA_019421525.1 Clostridiales bacterium | reverse complement strand
GATCACATTATCCAATGTGACCATTGACCTTTCCGAACACGGCGGGACCGCTTTTGATATTCAGTCGACCCTAGGCACAGGTTCTAATGTGACGCTGAACCTGGTGGGCACCAATACGCTCATCAGCGGAACCGAGGTAAGCCAAGGCCTTCCCGGTATCCATCTGCCGGAGGGGGCGTCCCTTACCATTCTGGGGAGCGGCTCCCTCACGGTAACCGGCGGCAGCGGTAGCAGTACAGGAGGCGGAGGAGCAGGCATCGGCGGCGATATCGGTGAGAGCTGTGGCACCCTGACCATCGCCGGCGGCACCGTCACGGCAACTGGCGGCAGCAGTAGCAGTACAGGAGACGGAGGAGCGGGCATCGGCGGCGGCACGAACGGCGGGGCAGGCGGCAGTGTGACCATCACCGGCGGCACCGTCACGGCAACTGGCGGCAGCGGTGGCGGTATGGGATACGGGGGAGCAGGCATCGGCGGCGGTAGAAGCGGTGCAGGCGGCAGTGTGGCCATCACCGGCGGCACCGTCACGGCAAAAGGCGGCAGCGGTTATAACGGCGGCGTGGGCATCGGCGGCGGCACGGGCGGCGAGGCAGGCGGCAATGTGACCATCACCGGCGGCGCCGTCACCGTCACCGGCGGCGCTGCCACTAAAGTGGCTGGCGGAGCGGGCATTGGCAGCGGCGTTAACAGAGATAGTGAAAAAAGCGGAACGGGAAGCGATGTGACCATCACAGGTGGCAATGTGACCATCACCGGCGGCTATGGGCCAGTGGCTGGCGGAGCAGGCATCGGCGGGGGCGCAAACCCGTTCGGCGGCAAGGGCTCAGACGCAGGCACGGTAATTATCCTCTCCCCGGTTACCGTCAGAGGCGGCACAGGCGGATATCAAAACGGCGCCGATATCGGCGGCGGCCAGACTTCTTCGTCGACTGGCAGTGCAGGCGGAAATGGTCAGGGCATCCGGCCCGGCGCTGACGGTACCTACGAAGCCTATGGAGGCAGCTTTGCGCTGCCGGACGGCCTTGTCATCCCCGGCGGCGCCACCGTGACCATTCCTAAAGACATCGTCCTGACCGTGCCCGAGGACACAACGCTGACCAACAACGGTACCATCACCGGGGCAGGCGGCCTGACCGTGGCGGGGGATGTAACAGGCAGCGGCAGCCAGAGCCTAACGGGAACCGTCACCAAAAAAGACCAGGCCGACAGCCCCGACGCACCCACCAGACAAAACGTTGGCTCCATGAGTGTAACGCTGGGGACGCAATCCGGCGGGGTGGCCGGCGTGG
>JAHZFC010000021.1:0-293 GCA_019421525.1 Clostridiales bacterium | reverse complement strand
TGCCTGTGTGCAGGGGGCGAGCGCGGCAGCGCCCACCGAGGACAGCGCGTGGCAGACCAGCCCCTACTTTAACGACCTGTCCCGGGCGACAACATATACATTTTTTGCCCGGTACAAGGGGAATGGCTTTTATAACCCATCCAAGGCCAGCGCCGGCCTGAATGTGACAACTGTAAATGGCGCGCCGACTGTTGCCGATGTCGTCAAGATTAACTATCAGAACGAAACCATTACTTTTGACGACAGCAAGCTGGAGATGAATACTTCCTCGAGTTTCGACGGAACATATATTG
>JAHZFC010000002.1:29778-39035 GCA_019421525.1 Clostridiales bacterium | reverse complement strand
GGTGCAGGCGCTTAGAACGAAAGCGCGCCCTTGGCGCTTGAAGTTCTTCCGCGCCCAACCCCCGGCGCATTTTTGGTTTCTTTTTGTGCGCACAAAAAGAAACTCGCCGTCAGGCGAAACCTGACGCCGGAAAGCCGGGAACGGCTTTCCCTGCCGGTTTTTGGCGCTGTCAAAAGAAATGGTGTTTGAAGATCGCATCCCCAAGGCGAAGCCTTTGGCAGTCCTTGAAAAAGGTAAAAGGCGTCAGCCTTTGCTCCCGCCCTCCCCCAGCTCCCGCCACAGCTGTGGGAACTTCTCCCGCACCAGCCGGGCGAAGGGGTGCTCCGGGATATCCAGAATGTGCTTTTCCCGGGCTTCGGCCAGGATATCCCGGTGCCACCAGGCCAGCTGCTCCGGGGTGAACTGCTCATACCGAAACAGCACCATCCGCCCCTGTGACTCCGCCTCCAGCAGCCAGGCGTACACATCCGGGACGCGCTCCGCATCCGCCACCGCCAGGGGCCGGGTGGACAGCCGGGCCCTGGGGTTGCTGTCCAGGGGGAGCAGGCCGTCCTCCTCCACCTCCACCGTGTACAGCCATCCCGAGCGGCCCTCCGACACCTCCCGCAGCCCGCCGGGCCACAGCTCGTAATAGACCGCCCGGCCATCCCGGGTGTAGCCATAGGGGAACCAGTAGCAGGGGCGCTCACCTCCGTCGGTGAGGTAAATGGCGGCCACCTCCCGCAATGTGGTGAGATAGAGGTAGGGCTGGCCGTGGTCAGCCAGGCGGGGCTCCAGGGTCTGGATGCCCCCTGCGGCAGAGCCGTGGTACAACTTCATATCATCCCTCCAGCAATTCCTCCAGGCTGCGGACGTACCGGGTGCTCACCGACTTCAGCTCCTCCTGGCGCTCGGCGTAGAAGGGGTCGAACACCCCCACCGTAGCCATACCGGACTTGCGGGCGGTGGCGCAGTTGGAGGGGCTGTCGTCCAGCAGCACGCACTGCTCCGGACAGACGCCCAGAAGCTCTCCCAGCCGGACGAAGCAGGCCGGGTCGTGCTTTTCCAGCCCGATCTCCTCCGCGTAGACCACGTGGGAGAAAAACTCTGCCAGGCCGAACCGCTCCAGCACTGTCCGGCACAGAGCGGGGCGGCAGGCGGTGAACAGGGCCATGGGCCTGTGCTGGGCCCGGTACTGCTCCAGCAGCGCCCGGGCGCCGGGCTTGAGGGCCACCGTCTCCCGGTAGTGGACGGCGGCCAGGGCCTCCCACTCGGCCATGATGTCAGCAGGGCTGTCGGGCAGGCGGTAGTACTCCTTTGTGTAGGCTGCCGCCACCGGGAAGATGGAGCGGGCGACCGCCGCCTCGTACTCCGCCGTGGGCTCCAGCCCCCGGCGGGCGAGAAACTCCACGTCCACCTCCATCCATAATCCGTTGGAGTCGATGAGGGTGCCGTCCAGGTCAAAAATATACAAGCTATCACATCCCTTGCAAGGTACCACCAGCATACCAGCAAACACAGCCGAGGACAAGCCTTGAAAAAAGGGACCTGCTGTGCTATGATAAACACATCAAAAGGGCCGCTTGAAAAGCGGCCCTCAGTCTGTCGAAAGAGCCTGGCAGAGTTCGCGCCGGCCGGCGCGAAGAGATACAAATTCGTTTTCTGCCGCGGCGTGTACGTGGACGAAAACACCTCTCAGCCCGCAAACGTGCGAACTGGCCGTCTTTGACGGACAGTGAGTGCGCTGCCGCGGGCTGTTTTCGCCGGGGATGGGGCTTTGTCCCCGGCGAGAGGCTGTCAAAAATACTTTTTTGACAGCCTCAGGGCCGCTTGTTAGCGGCCCTATGCCATATCTGGAGAAAAGGGGGGACGGGGATGCTGGAGCGCAGGCCCATGACAGACCGGGAACGGGAGGGATACCTTATCTGGCTGCGGGGCTGGCTGGCCCAGGCCCGGGAGGAGCCGCCGGAGGAGATGGGGGACTTCTTCGCCCGCCGGGTGGACATCTATGAGGACAGGCACCTGGGCCGCTGGGGGGAGGAGTACGCCCACATCGCCGACTGCTTTGACGAGGGGCTGGAGCGGCTGCTGGACATCGGCTGCGGAACCGGGCTGGAGCTGGCCTCCCTCTACCGCCGGTTCCCCGCCCTTCAGGTGACGGGCATCGACCTGTCAGAGACCATGCTGGACCAGCTGCGCGCCTCCTACCCGGGCCGGGACCTCCGGCTCGTCCAGGCCGACTACACCGCCTGGGACCTGGGGGAGCGGGAGTATGACGGGGCGCTGTCCTTCGAGACCCTCCACCATCTTCTGCCGGAGGAAAAGGAAAAGCTCTATGTCAAGCTCTTTCAGGCCCTGCAGCCCGGGGGCTGCTATGTGGAGTGCGACTATGTGGCCTGCTGCCAGGAGGAGCAGGACCTGTGCCGGGACCACTATGAGCACCGCCGGGCCAAATACCAGGTGCATCCGGGGCAGTTCGTCCACATCGACATCCCCCTGACCCTGGAGCGCCAGCTGGAGCTGCTGGACCGGGCGGGCTTCCGGTGCGTCCAGGTGCTCCACCAGCGGGAGTGCACCGCGATCCTGAAGGCGTACCGGCCGGGGTGATGTATTGCAATGCGGCAGATTTTCTGCTATGATAACATTTGTTGCGCGGCCGTGGCCCAAGGGAGGGGCACGGCCACGCCCTGATCTGAACAGCCCGGAGTTGAACAATAGCATGAGCGAAGCCCTGTTGAAAAAAGCGGCCAGGCCGCTGATCGTGGTGGCCACCCTCATCTGGGGGTCCACCTTTTTTATCATGAAAGACACCCTGGATGACGTGGACCTGATGTTCCTGCTGGCCTTCCGGTTCACCTTTGCCGCCGTGCTGCTGGCCCTGGTGTTCTGGAAGCGGTGGAAGGGGATCGACCCCTCCTACTGGTGGCGGGGCGGGCTGATGGGGGTGTTCCTGTTCGCCGCCTATGCGGTGCAGAACTACGGCCTGATGGACACTACCCCGGGGAAGAACGCTTTTTTCACCGCAGTCTACTGCGTCATCGTGCCCTTTCTCTACTGGGCGGTGGACCGGTCGCGGCCGGATAAGTTCAATGTGCTGGCTGCGGCACTGTGCGTGGCGGGCATCGGCTTTGTGTCCTGGGATGGGGGGCTGGCCCTGTCCATGGGCGATTTGATGACCCTGTGCGGCGGGTTCCTCTTCGCCTGCCACATCGTGGCGGTGTCCAAGTTCTCCCAGGGACGGGACATCTTTATCCTCACGGTGATCCAGTTCGCCTCCACCGCCCTGTGCTGCTGGGTGGGCACGGCGCTCACCGGGGGCTTCCCCAGCGGGGGGCTGCCCGCCCAGGCCTGGGGGGTGCTGCTGTATCTGGCGGTGGCCGCCACCGCCCTGGCCCTGCTGTTCCAGAACATCGGGCAGAAATATACCGACCCCTCCTCGGCGGCGGTGCTGCTGGCGCTGGAGGCCCCCTTCGGGGTGGCCTTCTCCGTGCTCTTTACCGAGGAGTCCCCCACGCCCTTCATGTATTTCGGCTTTGCCCTGATCTTTGTGGCGGTGGTGTGCTCGGAGACGAAATTTGATTTCCTGCGGCGCTCCCATGCCCCGGCGGAGAGCTGACCACTCCCGGGACGGGGTGACAACAGACAGCGAAAGCGCCCCCTGGCTCAGGCCGGGGGGCGCTTATCGTCAAGTGGAGGCACCTTTTGCTGCCTGGGGCCAAACTGGTGTCAGTGCGGCCCTCAGCAGGTGGCGTCCAGGCCGCCGTCGATGCGGATGCCGCTGCCCATGATATGGCTGGAGATGTCCGAGGCCAGGTACAGGGCCAGGGCGGCCACCTCGTCGGGCCGGCAGTAGCGGTGGTCCAGATACTGGTCGGCAAAGAGAGCCTCGCCGGAGGAAGAGCCGGTGGCGGCCTGCTCGATGCGGTGGATCATGGGAGTCTCCACCGCGCCGGGACAGATATAGTTGCAGTGGATGCCCTGGGGACCCAGCTCCAGGGCCACGCTCTTCACCAGGCCGGCCACGGCGTGCTTGGAGGCGCAGTAGGCGCTCATGCCGGCGCTGCCGGTGTAGCTGCCGTTGGAGGCGATGGTGACGATGGCGCCGTGGTGCTGGGCGATCATGTGGGGGGCTGCGTACTTCATGCAGTACAGGGGGCCGAAGAGGTTGACGTCAAAGACCTTCCTGTAGGTCTCGTACTGGGCGTCCTGGATTATCTCCACCTTGCCCTCATAGCCGGCGTTGATCACCATGACGTCGATCCGGCCAAAATACGCGGCGGCACCGTCCACAAAGGACTGGACCTGCTGCTCATCGGTGACATCCACCAGAAATGTCTTCAGCCGGTCAGGGCTCAGACCCAGGGAAGGGGTAAAGGCGTCCAGCTTCTCCTGCCGGGTGGAGCTGATGGCCAGCTTGCAGCCCTCCTGGGCAAACGCCTGCGTCAGAGCTTGACCGATGCCGCCGGTGGCGCCGGTGATCAGCACGACCTTGTCTCTCAGTTGATAGTCCATAAAAATGACCTCCTTATCGGGACCGGGGTGGATCCTATTTTGTCTCTATTATACTGGTTTGTCCGGCGCCTGTCATTGGACAGCTGGACAAAATGACAGGGTGTATCTGTTGCATTTGATCAAGACGCTCCGGGAGGAGCGGCGGGGAGAGGACGGCCCCCGCCCGCATTTCTCCCGCAGGTCGTTGAAGATCCTGCCCATTTCGGATATACTAAAGGCAAAGACGATCCGCAGCCAGAGGAGAGGAGGGAACGCCGTGTCAGGCCGCAACAGGGGGAAATATTGGTCCACGTCCATGCTGAAGCGGCGGGGCTGGACCAATGAGCTGATCCGGGAGCTGCTCCCCAAGCCCCACTATTTTCCCTCCGACGGACATCCCATCCGGGTGTGGAGCAAGGAGGATGTGCGCCAGGCTGAAAACAGCCCGGAGTTCATCGGCCGCAGCGGGGACCGGAAGGGGGCCCATGGCGGCCCGGCGGCCCCCACGCCGGAGACGAAGAAGGCCTGCGCCGCCCTGGCCCGGGCGTGGGAGAGGGCGGAGAGGGACGGCTCCGCCCCCTGGCTGCTGGCCGGGCACTACCACAGCGCCATCCTGGAGAGGCTGCCCGCCGCGGCAAAGGGCGGCGGGCTGCGCCCCTCCCAGGCCACGGCCTGGCTCAGCGAGTTCCTCGCCCTGGAGCAGCGGTGCGACAGCAAGCGCCTGCCGGAGATCTTGAAGAACTTTCTCCGGGCGGGGGGCTGGCTGGGGAGGAGCTCCGGCCAGGAGCTGGCCGAGCGGGTGCTGGAGCGGTATCCCCAGGTGCTGTGCCAGGCGGCCAAACAGGTCATCGCGGACTTTGCCAGCGCCCAGCCCGAGGCCGATCTGGCGGCCATGCTGGCCACTGAGGGATTCCCGGACGCCCAGCTGCTCACCGAGGGGCTGGGCATGGTGTGGTCGGTGTGGTATGTGCCCCAGGCCATCCGCACCAGCCTGTCCCTGCTCATCGCCCTGAACCCCAAGGACGAGTATCCCAGGGCCCGGGCCATGCACCGCCGCTTCATCCTCCACCTGGGAGGCACCAACACCGGCAAGACCTACGCCGGCTTCCAACGGCTCATCCGGGCCAAAACGGGGATCTATCTGGCCCCCCTGCGGCTGCTGGCCCTGGAGGGGCAGGAGAAGCTGCTGGACGCCGGGGTGGACTGCAGCCTGTCCACCGGCGAGGAGGAGGACATCCGGGAGGGGGACACCCACCTGTCGGCCACGGCGGAGAAGCTGCCCCTGGAGCGGGAGTGCGACGTGGCGGTGATCGACGAGTGCCAGATGATCGCCGACCGGGAGCGGGGCTATGCCTGGACCCGGGCGATCCTGGGGGTGCTGGCCCCGGAGGTCCACCTGTGCGCCGCGCCGGAGGCCAGGCAGATCCTCATCCAGCTCATCGAAAGCTGCGGCGACAGCTACGAGGTGTTGGAGCACCGGCGCACCACCCCCCTTATCTGCATGGACCATACCATAGACTACCAGCGGGTGCAGCCCGGGGACGCCCTCATCACCTTCTCCAAGGTGGGGGTGCTCAGCGTGGCGGAGGACCTGCGCCAGAGCGGGAAGGAGCCGGCCATCATCTACGGCGCCCTGCCCTACTCCACCAGGAGAAAGCAGATGGAGGGCTTCCTCAAGGGGGAGATGGAGTATATCGTGTCCACCGACGCCATCGGTATGGGGCTAAATCTGCCCATCCGGCGGGTGATCTTCATGGAGACGGAGAAATTCGACGGGGTGGAGCGCAGGGAGCTCAAGCCCGAGGAGATCCGACAGATCGCCGGACGGGCGGGCCGGTTCGGGATGTATAACAGGGGCTTCGTGGGGGCCACCCAGGGGCTGGGGCTCATCCGGGCGGGGCTGGAGGCGCCGATCCCGCCTATCCAGCACGCGGTGGTGGGCTTCTCTGACCTGGTGCTCCAGGTGGACTTCGACCTGCTGGAGGTACTCACCGAGTGGAACAGGATGCCCACGGTGGAGCCCTACCGAAAGCTGGACATCTCCCGGTATATCTCACTCATCTCCAAGATGCGGGAGATGGGCTTCGTCCTGACCCGGGAGCAGGAGCTGCGGGCGGCCAACATCCCCTTTGACGAGACGGAGGACGCCCTGCGGGAGCTGTTTTTCCAATTCCTCCACCGCTGGCAGCAGGGGGAGGCCATCGAGCAGCCCACCCTGCCGGAGGAGGAACCCACCCTGCCCGAGCTGGAGCAGTATTACCGGAAGCTGGACCTGTACTTCTCCTTCGCCAAGGCCTTTGACTGCCCGGTGGACGAGGACAGGCTCTACGACACCCGGGAGCAGGTGGCAGACGAGATCAACGAGATCCTGCTCCACCGGCTGCGCAACAACATCCGCTTCTGCGCCCGGTGCGGCAAGGCCCTGCCCCTGCACCACCGGGGGCGGCTGTGCGACACCTGCTACCACCGGGAAAAGCGGGGCGGCGGCCACAGCTGGGCCCAGGGCAGGCGGTGAGCACAGGACAGGGCATCCGCGAAGATCTAATAAAACAGAAACATTTCGCAAACAGTTTTCCAATATCTCGACGCTATCCTCTCACACAGTGGAAGCGGAGCGACGAAGCGAGGATGACAGGCGGGTGTGCGGCATATGGAACGGGCATGGGGAACGGTGAAAAAGTGGCTCTTTCCCGGCTGGAAGGGGGCCGTTCCCCTTGCCGTGCTGGGGGCGGGCGGCCTGTACCTGGTCTTTGGCAGGGGCCTGGAGGAGACGCCCCTGGCCTACGCCGCCTATATCCTCTCCTGTTACGCCCTGGTGGCGGTGACGGAGGCGGCGGTCCGCTCCTTCCGGCGGGCCTGGCGGCGGCTGACGGAGATCCCTCTGGTGGCCCACTGGCGGGCGGATGCCAACTTCCGGGTGCGGATGGGGCTGCTCCTCTCCCTGGCCATCAACCCGTGCTATGCCGTGATGCGTATGGGGTATGCGGCCCTCTACGCCTCATTTTGGGACGGAGCGCTGGGGGCCTATTACATCCTGCTGTGCGCGGTGCGCCTGTACCTGATCCGCAGGACGCCCAAGACCCAGGAAGAGGCGTGGTATGCCGATGAACTGCGCACCTACCGCTGTACCGGCTGGCTGCTGCTGGTGCTGGACCTGGCCCTGGTCTGGATCTCGGTGCAGATCGTCCTGGACGGGCAGGGGTACGACTATCCGGGCACCATGATCTATGTGGCAGCGCTCTACGCCTTTTACAGCCTGACCATCTCCATCGTCAATGCGGTGAAGTACCGGAGGTTCCGAAGCCCGGTGCTCTCGGCGGCCAAGGCGGTGAGCCTGACCACCGCTATGGTGTCCATCTTCTCCCTGGAGACCGCCATGCTCTCCCAGTTCGGAGGGGAGCCCCAGTTCCAATTTTTGATGACAGCGGGCACTGCCGGGGCAGTGTGCTGCCTGGTGCTGGCGACCGCCCTGTTCATGACGATCTCCGCCAGCCGAAAGCTGAGACGACAGTAAGGAGGAAACGATCGTGGTCCACATTTTGGTGCTGGAGGATGACGCAAAGCTCAACCAGCTGGTGTGTACTTATCTAAACGACAGCGGCTTCGAGGCGAAAGGCTGCCTGCGGGCCAGCGACGCCTACGATGAGCTGTACAACAGCCTGTATGACATGATCATCTCGGACATCATGATGCCCGAGGTGGACGGCTTCGAGTTCGCCCGGACGGTGCGGCAGGTGAACAAGCACATCCCCATCCTGTTCATGTCCGCCCGGGACGACCTGTCCGCCAAGCAGAAGGGCTTTCAGCTGGGCATCGACGACTACATGGTCAAGCCCATCGACTTCGACGAGCTGCTCCTCCGGGTGCGGGCCCTGCTGCGCCGGGCCAACATCGAGATGGAGCGGAAGATCACCGTGGGTAACCTGGTGCTGGACGCCGACGGCATGACGGCGGAGGTGGACGGCGAGGAGATCCCCGTCACCACCCGGGAGTTCAACATCCTCTACAAGCTGCTGTCCTACCCGAAAAAGACCTTCACCCGCGCCCAGCTCATGGACGAGTTCTGGGGGGTGGACTCAGACGCCAGCCTCCGGGCGGTGGACGTGTACATCACCAAGCTCCGGGACAAATTCTCAGGCTGTGACGGGTTCGAGATCAGGACGGTCCGGGGCCTGGGCTACAAGGCGGTGCTGAAATGAGCAGGATGCAGGACTCCGTCTACGGCCTGGTCCGGATCAGCCGCTTTCCCCTGGCGCTGTTCGGGGTCATTTTGGGCGGACTGCTGCTGGCCTCCGGCATCCATATGGGACTGATCATGCTGGTAAGATACCTGACAGACGATAACGGCATCATCCTGACCCATGTAGTGCTGGTCTATTGGTGTCTGGTCTCCCTGAACATGACCCTGCTGATCCGCCACCTAATGAAAGACACCTATGAAAAGCCGGTACAGGCTCTGGCCGAGGCCACCCGAAAGGTGGCGGAGGGGGACTTCTCCGTCTATGTGCCCCCCATGCACACCGCCGACAAGCTGGACTACCTGGACGTGATGATCATGGACTTCAACAAGATGGTGGGAGAGCTGGGGAGCATCGAGACCCTCAAGACCGACTTTTTCTCCAACGTCTCCCACGAGATCAAGACCCCCCTGGCGGTGATCCAGAACACCGCCCAGCTTTTGAAAGACAAGGACCTGCCGCCGGAGCAGCGGGCGGAGCATGTGGACACCATCGAGCGGTACGCCCGGCGGCTCAACGACCTGATCGGCAACATCCTCAAGCTCAACA
>JAHZFC010000002.1:0-29768 GCA_019421525.1 Clostridiales bacterium | reverse complement strand
GAGAAGCAGACCATCCAGCCCAAGCCGGAGCCCTACGACCTGTGCGAGCAGCTGGCCGAGTGCGCCCTGCTCTTTGAGGAGCACTGGGAGGAGAAGGACATCGAGTTCGAGGCGGACATCGAGGACCAGTGCGTCATCGAGGCGGACGGGAGCCTGCTGGAGCTGGTGTGGAACAACCTGCTGTCCAACGCCTTCAAGTTCACCCCGGCCGGGGGGACCGTCGCCCTGCGGCAGACCTCGGACGAGGGGCACATCGTCGTATCCGTGTCCGACACCGGCTGCGGCATGGACGAGGAGACCATCAAGCATATCTTCGACAAATTCTACCAGGGGGACACCTCCCACGCCACCGAGGGCAACGGTCTGGGGCTGGCCCTGGTGCTGCGGGTGCTGCGGATGATAGGGGGATCCATCTCCGTGACCAGCGCGCCGGGGGAGGGGAGCACCTTCACCGTGCGCCTGCCGGTGCGCGCCGAAGCCGGATGATCCCCCGTCGGGGCCCCTGGTCCCTCAGCGCCCCGTTTCGGGGATCATATCGACTGGATCGGTCGGAAAGAGGCTGTGATCGGCATGAATGAGATCAAAGAGGACGGAGCGTCCTTTATCGGATACGAGTACAAAGAGCTCCCCGCAGGCGGGGAGCGGGCATCCCTCTACCTGGACGGGTACCAGAACTTCGGCTGGGTGCTGGACGAGCGCACCGGGGAGGAGGCCATCCGCCGGGGCAAGGGCAAGCTGGTACTGAAGCGGGACCGGAAGATCATCAACCGCATGGAGCTGACCCGCCTCCAGCGGCATTTCGAGGCCTGTGTGCGGGAGCTGGACGAGCTGGAGCAGTCCAAGACCACCAGGGCCTCCCTCTGCGCCATCACCGTGGGGCTGATCGGCACCGCCTTCCTGGCTGGGGCCACCTTTGCCGCCACCCACCAGCCACCGCTGATCATCCTGACCATCCTGCTGGCCATCCCCGGCTTTATAGGCTGGATCGTGCCCTGGTTCCTCTACCGCGCCATGGTCCGCCGCCGGACCCGAGTAGTGGACGGCCTGATGGAGCGCAAGTACGACGAGATCTGCGAGATCTGTGAAAAGGGGCACCAGCTGCTGGTGTGAAGAGGAAGGGCTCCGCCTGCGCATTTGCGCAGGCGGAGCCCTTTTCAAGCCATGGGGGCGCTTTTTAGTATTTCAGAAACAAAACCAAAGCGATCCCCACACATTCGCGCAGTATGATGTCTGCAGAAACCGGGGGACGCCCCCCGAGATCGATGGAAGAAAGCGGGTATGCAAAATGAGCGAGTATCAACTGAAAACACCGAAAAAGGTGGAAGAGGCCGTAGTGGGCACCTATCACAAGATCGAGGACACTGTGGTGGGCACCTATCAGAAGATCGAGGACACGGTAGTCGGGGCCTACAAAAAGGTGGAGGCCGGAGCCGTGGGCAGCTATAAGAAGGTGGAGAAAAAGTTCGTGGATACCTTCCTGGAGCCAAAGGACAGCGGGGCCCAGGAAGGAGCCCGGCATGACACCGGAGCTGCGGACGAAGCATAGACCGGGGGCGTCGGCCAGATCTTAACAAAAGCGAAACAAAACAGCATGATCTGAGAAACGATCACCGTGTAATATCAAGACCATGAAGGCCAAACACGGCAGACATCTGATATAAAAGAAAACAAGGAAACATTTTGTTGAGAAAGGACGAGAAAGCATCATGAAAAAGAGCAGTATCGCAGCGATCTCTGTGATGGGCACAGTGGGAGGGCTCCTGCTGGCCATCGGTATGTGTATGTGCCTGCTTCCTGAGTGGAATGCATTCACAGCTGGCGTGATCCTGGCAGTGCTGGGCGCGGTGGTCCTGGTGGCCATCTGGCCGGTGAGCCGGAAGGCCTCCGGCAAGGCCCTGGTCCACATCACCGGCGGCTATGTGGCCGCCACCCTGCTGGGCCTGGTGGGGGCCGTAGCTCTGGGCATCGGCCTGGTGAACTGCCTGCAGACCGTCACCACCCTGGGCCTCGTGGTGGGCATCATCGGCATCATCCTGCTGCTGGCCGCCATTCTGGTGGGCCGCCGGGCCTCCGGAAAGGCCGCCGTCCCATTCAACGGCAGGACAGTGCTGGCCTATGCCATCGGCATCGCCGGGGCGCTGATCCTGGGCGTGGGCATGTGCATGACCATGGTGTGGACTGGACTGATGATCCCCGGCATCATCGTGGGCTGTGCGGGGCTGCTGGTGTGCGTGCTCAACATGGCCCTGCGTCTGGCCAAGGGGACTGAGGACCGGGCGTGAGCCGGATATCCCAAAAGGCTGCCTGCCTCAGCAAGCCAAAGGGCGCCCTCCGGTCTCCGGAGGGCGCCCTTTGGCTTGCTGAGGCAAGAATAGAGAGGAACGTATGGTCAGGCCGCGTTATACCTGCGGTAGAACACGTCCTCCAACTCAGGATAATACTGCTCGGGGTCGGTGCGGGCGCCGTTGTACCACACCTCAAAGTGCAGGTGGTTGCCGGTGGAAAGCCCGGTGGAGCCCACCAGCCCCAGGGCCTGCCCCTGGGTGACGGTGTCCCCCACGGACACCAGCCGGGTGCTCATATGGGCGTACAGGGTCTGGTAGCCGTCTGCGTGGGTGACCACCACATAGTTGCCGTAGGAGCTGCTGTACTGGGAGGTGGTGACCACGCCGCTCTTGGCCGCGCCGATCTCCGTGCCCCCGATGCCCGACCCGCCGATGTCGGTGCCGTTGTGGTAGCGCCGGGTGCCGTAGATGGGGTGGATGCGCCAGCCAAAGCCGGAGGTCAGGGTGTAGAACCCGGGCACAGGCCAGTACCACTCCCCCTCGGATACGATGACCGTCCCCTGGGCGGCAAGCTCCTCCCGGGCCTGGGCCAGCTCCTCCTCCACCTGGGCGTTCTCCGCCTCCAGCTCCTGGAGGGCCGCCTCATAGCCCGCCTCCTGGTCGAGAAGGCTCTGGGCCAGCTGGGCGGCGGCCTCCTGCTGCTCCTCCAGGGCGGCCAGCGCCTCCGCCTGCTGGTCCCGGACCTGCTGCTGGGCGGCCTGGCTGGTCTCCAGCTCGGCCTGGACGGCCTGGAGCTGGACCTGGGTGTCCCGCAGGCCGGTGATGATATCGTTGTGGTAGTCCATGACCTCCCCCACCAGCATCAGCCCATCCAGAAGGTCTGAAAAGCTGGAGCTGTCGAAGAGGATAGCCAGGTAGGAGACGGAGCCCTGCTCCTCCATGGCCCGGGTCTGCTGGCAGAACAGGTCGTACTGCTCCGCCTGCTCCTCCTCCAGCTGAGCGATGTCCGCCTCCTGCTGGGAGATCAGGGCGTCATACTCCGCCAGCACCGCGTCGGCCTGCTCCAGCTCCTCCAGAGCCTGGTCCCGCTGGCCCGATATCTCGTCCAGCTGGTCCTCCAGGGCCTGGATCTCGCCGGCCAGGTCGGAAAGCTGCGCCTCCATGTCGTCGATGTCGCTCTGGGAAACGGCCTCCACCCGGACAGAGGCCAGGGCCAGGCCCGACCACAGCCCGGCCAGCAGCAGCGCAGCCCCCAGCGCCGGGAGCAGACGGCGGGTGAGAAAGCGTTCTGTCATGGCTTATGCCAGCACGGGCTGGTAGTCGTTGCGTTCGTTGTCCAGACCGTAGACATAGGCGGCGATCTCCTCATGGCGGGAGAAGGCCAGCTGGCCGGTCTCGGCGTCCACATAAAAGGTGGTGGGCAAGATCATGGTGTCCCGGGCGGGGCGCTGGGCACCGCCGTAGATGAAGTTGCCCAGGCTGTAGGCGATGACAGTGCCGTGATACACCTCCACCTCCTGGAGCACATGGGGGTGGGTGCCCAGCACCAGGTCGGCGCCGCAGTCCACGGCGTAGTGGGCCAGCTCGATCTGGTCGTCGTTGGCGGTGGTGTCCTGCTCCTCGCCCCAGTGGAAGGAGGTGACGACGATGTCCGCCCACTCCCTGGCGTCCATGACGGCCTCGTACACCTGGGCCTTCATCTCCTCCAGATCGGTGCCGTATTCCAGGGGCCCCCACACGTTGAAGCTGAGCAGGGCGAAGGTGGTGCCCTTGACCTCATAGGAGGCCACCTTGTCATAGCCGAAGGTGGTGATGCCCGCGTCGGCCAGGGCCTCCAGCGACTGCTGATAGCCCTCCTCTCCGTAGTCGTGGGAGTGGTTGTTGGCGGTGCTCACCGCCTCCACGCTGCCCTCGGCATAGATCTGGGCATAGGAGGGATCGCTCTTGAACCAGAAGGCCTCGCTGCCCTGGTGGTCCTTGTCGGCCCGCTCCGTGGCGGTGGTGAACACGTTCTCCGCATTGGCGATGGTCAGGTCGTCGGCGGACAGGATGTCGTACACCCCGGCGAAGAAGTAGGAGAGATCCCCGTCCACCCGGTCCATATAGTCCTCAAAGGTGTTGGCGTAGCCAAAGCCGTACCCCGTGGCCAGGATGCAGTCGCCCACGGCGCTGACGGTGACGGCGGTGAGCTGCTCGGCGGGCTCGAACCCTTCCACCACGTCGTAGTCCACCTCATCGGTGTAGTGCCACCACTCGGCGGAGTAGGGGACGAAGCCGGCGGCCGCCATGGCGTCCTCCAGGATCTGGACGTTGGCCGCCGCGTCGGCGGGCACGTCGCTGTAATCCCGGTCGGCCAGGGCGGTGAAGTCGTCAAAGCCGGTGGGCATGGGGATCTCTTCCCCGTCGGCGGTGACCAGGGTCAGGTCCACGCAGTTGCCCCGGGAGTGGTCGGAGTAGCCCCGGTAGGGGTTGGCGATGTACCGGCCGTCAGGCATGGCCTCCCACAGGTCGAACTGGGCGGAGGTGGGCCGGAAGCCGTCCCAAATCTTCAGGGAATACCCCTGCTCCAGCAGGGCCTCCTGCACCTGGGCCAGCTTTTTCACCGTGCCGTAGCGCAGGTAGGGCACGTCGAAGTCGTAGACGGCCTGTCCGGTGATGTTGTCCTCGGTGGCATATTTCAGCTCCACATAGATGGTGGGTATGTACTGCTGGATGGGCACCAGCTCATCGTCGGCAGGTCCTGCGATCTCCTCCGGCTGGACAGAGGGGGCGGGGGAGACCGCGTCGTCCTCCTGGCCGGCGTCCGCGGCGTCCAGGGCCTGGCTGTCCAGGGAGTCCAGCTGGGCGGTGAGCTGCTGATAGCCGGCTCCCTCGCTGTCATCTGTGCTGACCTGCCGGGCGGTGGCCACCGAAAGAGCCAGACCGCCGATAAAGATGACGGCCAGTGCTGCGGCGGCCCAAAGGCTGCGCTTTCGGGCCCGGGGAGAGAGGTGGTCATGTCGGTGCAGGGGCTTCATAACAGTTCCCTTCTTTCTCTTGATCGTCCATTTCTGGGTCGATTTTAGAGAAAAGATGTGTGGGCCCTGTGAGGAAGTTGTGAGAGGATCGTGAGGAAAAAAGCAGAAATTTGTGAAGCCGCCGGAAGATCAGACAGCCGGAGGCAGCCCCAAACGGGGCCGCCTCCGGCTGAGCGCGTTCAGATGAGATCATCCCTTGGGGCAGCGGAACCAGAAGCAGGTCATGCCGTCCCGGCAGTCCACGCCGTAGGTCATCCCGTGGGCGTCCAGGATGGTCTTGACGATGGACAGGCCGATGCCCGTCCCCTGGCGGCGGCCGGCCTGGTGCTGGCTGCGCTGGTAGCGCTCCCAGATGAGCTCCCGCTCCTCCTCCGGGATGGGGTCGCCGGGGTTGACCACCGATACCTGGTACCCCTCCTTGTCCTCCGCCACCTGGATGAGGATCGTGTTGTCATCCCTGGTATGGTTGATGGCGTTGTACAGCAGGTTGCGCATCACCTGTCCCAGCTTGATGGGGTCCACGTTGACAGTCAGCTCTCCCTCCGGTATGTCCACCTGGAGGGACAGGTGGTTGTCCCGGGCGGTCTGCTCGCAGCGGGCGGCCTCGTCCGCCACGATCTCCCCCAGGTCATATCGGTCCCGCTTGAGCTGGAGATACCCCGCCTGGAGCTGGGAGTAGTCCAGGATGTCGCTGACCATCTCGCTCATGCGCCTGGCCTCGCTGATGATGAGGTCCAGGTCCTCATTGCGCTGCGCTTCGTCCGGCCAGGTGATGTCCCGCACCATCTCCGCGTAGCCCCCGATGAGGGCCAGGGGGGAGCGCAGCTCGTGGGAGACGTTGGCGATGACCTCCCTGCGCAGGCCGTCCACCCGCTGGAGGGCCTGGCCCAGCTCCTCCACGGAATGGGACAGCTGGCCGATCTCGTCCTGCCGCCTGAGCCCCGGGACGGCGGTCAGGTCGCCGTCCGCCAGCCGGTCCACCGCCCGCTTGATGGCCAGGATGGGCCGGGTGAACAGCTTGGACAGCAGCGCGGCCAGCCCCGCCGCGGCCAGGGTCAGGATCACCGTAAGGATGACCAGCTGCTGCCGGTTCATGTCCAGCACGGCGTACAGCTCGGCAAAGGAGTGGTACACGATCAGGTAGACCTGCTCTCCGTTATACAGGGCGGGGACCCCATATTCATAGGAGATGATCCGGTGGCCGTCGGTGGTCTGACGGGAGTAGGGCTCCCGGGCCAGGATCTTGTCGTAGTCCTCGCCGCTGACGATGGTGTCCCAGGTGGCGATCTCGCCGCTGTCTGACTCCAGGTCGATGGGGTGGCCATAGGTGTACATGGCGGCCAGACTGCCGTTTTTATCCACGATGAGCAGCTTCCCGTCAGCGGCGTGGGTGAGGTAGGACAGCAGCTGCTCATTATAGGCCAGGTCATCGGTGGCCAGGTCCTCCACCACCGGGTCGATGCGGTCCTGTACCTCGGCGATGTTGGAGCTGACATAGTTGCGCTCCATGAAGTAGATTTGGAAAAACCACATGAAGGCCACCGTCACCACCACCAGGAGCATCATGATCCCCCACAGCAGGATGGCCATGCGGAAGCCCCGCCGGGGCTTAAGATCCTTCTTGGTATTCAAATTTGTAACCCACCCCCCAGACGGTCTTGATGGCCCTGCGGAAAGCGCCCAGGTGCTCCCGCAGGGATTTGATATGGGTGTCCACTGTCCGCACGTCCCCGAAGTAGTCGTAGCCCCACACCCGGTCCAGCAGCTGCTCCCGGGAAAAGACCATCCGCTCGTTTTCCGCCAGGGTGAGCAGCAGGTCGAACTCCTTGGGGGGCAGGCTGACGGGGCGGTCCCCCAGGGTGACCGCCCGGGCCTCCGGCTCGATGGTCAGCTCCCCAAAGGTCAGCCGGGTGTGCCGGGGACCGGCGGCCCGCTTGAGCACCGCGTGGACCCGGGCCATGAGCTCCTTGGGGCTGAAGGGCTTGGGAACGTAGTCGTCCGCCCCCAGACGAAAGCCCAGCAGCCGGTCATACTCCTCCCCCCGGGCGGTGAGCATGATCACCGGGGCCTGGGAGAAGGTGCGCAGCTCCGCCAGGGTCTGGAACCCGTCCTGGCCCGGCATCATCACGTCCAGAATGATGATGTCGCTGTCCGCCTCCCGGAGCAGAGCCAGTGCCTGCTGGCCGCTGTCCGCCTCACGGCACTGGAACTGCTCCAGCTGGGCATAGGTCCGTACCAACCTCCTCAGATGGGGGTCATCGTCCACGATCAGCATACTGGGCATGGGCTCACCGGCCTTTCTGTATCTAGTCATAGGGCCAGGAGCACTCTGAGGCACCCATCTGGCAACGTATCATTATAGCAGCCAGTTGTGAGGGATTTGTGAGAAAACCGAAAAATTTGGGGCCTTCCCTGTCCCGCCGGCAGGAAAGGTCCCATTGGCAGGGATACGCCGCAGGTTTTTGTACGGAGACGATCGCAGCTTGGTTGCATTTTTGCCGCCGGGGCGCTAAAATATGGTCTGTCTGCGCGGCCCTGTGCCGCATCCCAAAGGAGGTCCCAGCTATGAACCAAAAGGAAGTGCGGGAGCTGAAGCGCCGCTTTCTCCCCAACAAAAACGCCATCAGCCGCATCTACGGCTGCTACGTCGACCCCAACCGCCGGATCATCGCTCAGCTGGACGAGTCTCTGGGCCTCATGCCCGAGGACGAGGTGGAGAAGTACCTGAGCCTGCTGAAAAAGGCCCTGTCCGGCACCCTGGGGAAAAATCTCATCGACATCGTGTTTGCCACCGGGCAGGTGGTGGACAGCCAGGAGCACCGGCTGCTCACCCGCCTGCGGGACAGCCAGCTCAAGGACACCGAAGTCCGGCAGGAGTTTTACGACAAGGTCATCGCCTCCCTGGATATGGAGGACAGCGGCTACCTCATCCTTTTGGCCCACGACACCTACGATGTGCCCTACCGGAGCCGGGACGACCAGGTGCAGGCCGACGCCTCCGATCAGGTGTTCTCCTACCTCGTCTGCTGCATCTGCCCCATCAAGGAGCGGCGGGGGGAGCTGGGTTACTTCCCCGGGGACAACGAGTTCCACAGCTGCTCCAGCCGGGTGGTGTCCGCGCCCGAGGTGGGCTTTTTGTTCCCCGCCTTTGACGACCGGGCGGCCAACATCTACAACGCCCTGTACTACGCCCGGAAGCCGGATGCCCTCCACCAGGAGCTGATCGACGCGGTGTTCCACACCGATCCGCCCATGTCCGCCGCCGACCAGCGCCTGGCCTTTGAGACCGCCCTGTCCGAGTCGCTGGGGGAGACGTGCAGCGTGGAGGTGGTGCAGGCCATCCACGAGCAGCTGCGGGAGCGGCTGGAGATCCATAAGGAGAGCCGGGACCCGGAGCCTCCCTCCATCACCCAGGGGGAGCTGAGCGCCGTGCTGGCCGAGGCGGGGGCCACCCAGGAGCAGGTCCAGGTGTTCCGGGACAGGTGCGATCAGGAGTTTGGCCGCGCCCCCCTCAACCCGGCCAACCTGATCGACAGCCGGCGCTTCGAGGTCAAGACCGGCCAGGCCACGGTGACCATCTCCCCGGAGTGCAGCGGCATGCTGGAGACCCAGGCCATCAACGGCCGCAGGTATCTGCTGGTGCCCATGGACGGCACGGTGGAGGTCAACGGCTTTGCCCTGGAGGGCACAGGCGGCGAGGGGGAGTGACCCCCCGCCGGAGGATACATCAGAATATCAAAACAGACAAGGGCCCCGGTGAACTCACCGGGGCCCTTACGAGTGAATTGCGCACAAAAAACGTCAGCAGTCCCATCGATAGAGGGCCAGGTCCACACAGCCGTTGGCCTTGAGGAGAACGCCCTCCACAAGAAGCAGATCCGCCTGCTCCGGCCAGCCTGGAGCCAGCCGCCCGGCATGGTCCACCACCCGGTGGCAGGGGTAGTCGCCGTAGAGCTGGGAGTCCCGGAGGATCCGCCCCACCAGCCGGGCGTTGCGCTCCCGGCCGATGAGCCGGGCGATCTGGCCGTAGGTGGCCACCCGGCCGGCGGGGATCTCGTCCACCACGGACAGCACCTGGTAGATGAGATCGTCGTCCAGCACCCGGCTCATTTCGGCCCAGGGGCTGTGCCGCCCTCCCCTTGGGCCAGGAAGCAGCCCGCCTCGTGGGCGAAGATGACCCCCACCGCCTGGAGATAGGCGTAGATGATGGTGGTGCCCACAAAGGTCATCCCCCGCTTTTTCAGGTCCTTGGACACCGCGTCGGACAAAGGGGAGCTGGCGGGCCCTACCTCGTGGACCACCTGGCCAGCCGTCCAGTGCCAGAGATAGTTGGAAAAGCTGCCCCACTCCCCCTGGATATCCCGGAACACCCGGGCGTTGTCCACTGCGGCCCGGATCTTCCGGCGGTTGCGGATGATGCCGGGGTCCTGGGCCAGGGCGGCCAGCTTGTCCTCCCCGTAGGCGCATACGGCATCCAGGTCGAACCCGTCGAAGGCCCGGCGGAAGGCCTCCCGCTTGTTGAGCACACAGGCCCAGGACAGCCCGGCCTGAAAGCTCTCCAGGATGAGCATCTCAAAGAGCTTATGGTCGTCATAGACCGGCACGCCCCACTCCTGGTCGTGGTAGCGCAGGTAGCGTTCATTGTTGGGGTCCGCCCAGCGGCAGCGGGGCTTCCCGTCCGGCCATCCCACGGTGACCGCCTCCATTCCTGTTTGGTTCAAAGGGCCGTGCCCCGGGTGGGGACGGTCAGCCGGGACAGGTCCGCCCCCTCGTGCTCCAGCAGCCACACCTTGGCGGCGATGCCGCCGGCATAGCCGGTGAGGCTGCCGCCAGAGCCCACCACCCGGTGGCAGGGGATGATGATGGAGATGGGGTTGTGGCCCACCGCGCCCCCCACCGCCTGGCCGGACATGGACGGGCGGCCCAGCTCCGCCGCCATCGTCCGGGCCAGGGCGCCGTAGGTGGTGACCTGACCATAGGGGATCTGGCATAAGAGGTCCCACACCCGAGCCCGGAAGGGGGTACCCATGGGCCGCAGGGGGAGCTCGCCGGGCGCGGGCCGCTCCCCGGCGAAATACCGGTCCAGCCAGGCCCGGGCCTTGGCAAACACCGGCAGGTCGGGCCGCTGTGCCGGTGCGTCCGGGAGACCGGCGCCGAAATACTTCTGCCCGGCCAGCCACAGGCCGGTGAGGGCCGCTCCGTCGCTGCCCAGTGTCAGAACTCCCAGAGGGGATGGATAGGTGGTGGTGCAGTACACTGAGAACGCCTCCTTTTTCTGCATGGAAGGCAAGTGCTTTCCTGTTGAGGTGATTATAGCATATGCAGCCAGAAAAGTCCCGCTGTTTTTATTTTGCCCCAAAGGAGCGGGAAAGGGGACGAAGACCCTGACGGGAGGGGAGGAAAACGAAAACAGGCCCTGGCTCCGGCGGCAAAAGCCGCCGGAGCCAGGGCCTGTCAAAAGAAGAGAGGGGATGGTCACGCCTGCTCGGGCAGCAGCTCGTTGAGGCAGGCCAGGGCGTTGAGCGTCCTGGGGAAGCCGATGTAGGGAAGGCAGACGGTCAGCGCGTCCAGCAGGACGGACTTGTCGTTGCCCATGGCCACGTTGCCCCCGATGTGGCCGCGCAGCTGGTTCTCACAGCCGCCCTGGGCACAGAGGATGCAGAAGGTGAGCAGCTCCCGCTGCTGCAGGTCCAGATGCCTTCTGGTGTAGAAGTCCCCGAAGCAGTAGGCGGACAGATAGTCCTGGATGTGCTTCTGGCTGTCCGGAGCGGCGGCGCGCATGGCGTCGATGGTGTCGCCAAAGATGCCCTTCTGGGCGGCCAGGCCCAGCTCCAGGCGGTCGCCCTCCGTCACTGTGGCCGCGCTGGCCAGGGGGAGGGACACGCCCTGCTCCTCCAGCACCCGGTCCGCGGCCTGGACGGCCGCCTCCGCCTTGCCAAGGCCGATGTAGGGGGCGCAGTGGTAGAGTGCCTCCCGGATCTCTTCCGGGCTGGCCCCTGCGGCAAGGGCGGCCTGGGTGTGGAGGGACACCTCATGGAGGGTCTGGTTGGTGGAGGCCACCGCCAGGATGAGCAGCTCCCGCAGCTTGGGCTCCAGCTGGACATGGCGGTAGACCTGGCCATAGATGAGCCGCTCCTTGATGGCGGCAAAGTCCGGGTCAGTTCCCTCCACGGGAGAGGGTTGGGCGCCGTAGAGCGCCGTTGTCATTTCGTTTGCAGCTTGGGTCCGGTCCATAAAAACGCGCTCCTTTCACAGCATGTCAGCCCAGCTGGCTGTAGGCCTCGTCGCTCACCGGCTCCAGCCACTCGTTGGCGGTGTCCTCTCCGGGGACCTCCACCGCCAGGTGGGAGAACCAGCTGTCCTTGGCCGCGCCGTGCCAGTGCTTCACGTTGGCGGGGATGTTCACCACGTCGCCGGGGCGGAGGGCCCGGGCGGGCTGGCCCCACTCCTGGTACCAGCCCTGGCCGCCGGTGACCAGCAGGATCTGGCCGCCTGCCTTGGAGGACTTATGGATGTGCCAGTTGTTCCGGCAGCCCGGCTCAAAGGTGACGTTGCCGATGGCCACCTGCTGGGTGGAGAGCATATTCAGATAGCTCTTGCCCACAAAGTACTGGGCAAAGGCGGTGTTTTCCCCGCCCCGGGGGAAGATCTCATGGGTCAGCTCGTTCATAGCGGATACCATCCTTTCTTCGCATGTGCCCGCTTCGTCAAAGGGGCCAGTTCCAACTTCGCCTTTATTGTAAGCTCGGGGAGCGGCGATGTCCAATACCTATGCCGCATATTGAAAAATGCTCATTGCGCATGTCTGACGTGATGGAGGAACGCTTCGGATGCTGGACTGAAGGCCTGATCCTTCCGCCAGACCAGCACTGTGCCCGTCTCCAGCGGAGGCGAGAGGGGGATAAAACGCAGCTCGTCGGACACATTGCCGATGTAAAAGCCCAGGGCGGCCCCCACCCCGTTGCGGACCATATTGGCCGCGTTGAGGATGAGGTTGAAGGTGCCGGCCACCTCCAGCCGCTCGTAGCAATCGCCAAACCACCCGGCCAGCTCCCGCCGCACCTGCTCCCGCCGGGACAGCAGCAGGGGGATCCCCACCAGGTCCTCCGGGGCGGCTGTCTCCCGCTGGGCCAGGGGGTCATCCCGCCGGACCCAGACGCCCCACTGATCGCGCATGGGCATGCGCAGGAAGGCATATCGCCCGATGTCCACCGGCTCGGCCAGCAGGCCCAGGTCCAGCAGGCCCTTCTCCAGCCGGTCCTGGATGTCGTCCGCGGTGGCGCTGTACACTCTGAACTGCACCAGGGGGTGCTCCCGCCGGAAGGAGGCGATGTGCTGGGACAGGGCGGTCATGCTGTTGGTCTCTCCGGCGCCGATGGCCACCTCCCCGATGAGCTCCCCCTCCTGGCGCTGGAACTCCCGTTCCGTCTTGTCTGCCAGGTCCACGATCTCCTGGGCCCGGCGGCGCAGCAGCACCCCGTCGTCGGTGAGGATGATGCGGTATTTGCCCCGGCGGAACAGCTTCACCCCCAGCTCCTCCTCCAGCTGCATCAGCTGCCGGGACAGGGTGGGCTGGGTCACGTGGAGCAGGGCGGCGGCCTTGGTGATGTTCTCCTCCCGGGCCACGGCCAGGAAATATCTCAGTACCCGCAGTTCCATGTCATCCGCTCCTTTCCCCCCAACTATACCATACCGACGGGAAGGCCGCAAGACAACTGCCCCAGGTGTATGATATCGAGCGATAGGTACCGGGAGAGACCATCCCACTAGATCTCCAGGAAAAAGATGAGAAGAAAAAGCCAGGGCCCGGTCACATGGCAGATCGCCATGTGCCCGGGCCCTGGGCGGCTGTCTCAAATTTGGTCAGACCGCGCTCTGGGGCGGCTCAGGCTGGCCGGAGAAGAGCGGGGCGGAAGCGTCCCCGGCCGCCGGTGCGGGACGGCCCGCGCCCCGGAGCATCCGGGAGGCGTTCAGGATGGCGATGACGGCCACCCCCACATCGGCGAACACCGCCTCCCACATAGAGGCCACGCCGAAGGCGCCCAGGACGAGGAACAGCCCCTTCACCGCCAGGGCGAACACGATGTTCTCCCGGACGATGCGCAGGCACTTGCGGGCGATGTCCATGGCCTGGATGAGCTTGGCCGGGTCATCGTCCATGAGGACCACGTCGGCGGCCTCGATAGCCGCGTCAGAGCCCATGCCACCCATGGCGATGCCCACGTCCGCCCGGGAGAGGACGGGGGCGTCGTTGACGCCGTCCCCCACATAGGCCAGCACACCCTTGGGGCCCTTACGGGCCAGCAGGTCCTCCAGCCGGGCCACCTTGTCGGCGGGGAGCAGCTGGGTGTGGACCTCGTCCAGTCCCAGCTGGGCGGCCACCGCCTGGCCCACGGCCTGGCTGTCCCCGGTGAGCATGACGGTGCGGATGCCCCGGGCGCGCAGCGCGGAGATGGCGGCGGGGGCGGTGTCCTTCACCTGGTCGGCGATGACGGCACAGCCTAAATAGCGGCCGGCCCTGGCCACATGGACCAGGGTGCCCGCGTCATGGCAGGGGGGGCAGGAGACGCCCGCCTGGGCCATGAGCTTGTCGTTGCCCGCCAGCACCTGGGCGCCGTCCACCAGCACGGACACCCCGTGGCCGGGGATCTCCTGGACGCCGGTCACCCGGTCCGGGTCGATCTCCTTGCCCCAGGCCCGGCGCAGGGACTGGGCGATGGGGTGGCTGGAGTGCTGTTCGGCCAGGGCGGCCGTCTCCAGCAGCTCTTCCCTCGATATGCCGGGGGCGGGGTGGAGGACGGACAGCTCGAACACGCCCCGGGTGAGGGTGCCCGTCTTGTCAAAGACCACGGTCTCCGTCTGGGCCAGCAGCTCCAGATAGTTGCCACCCTTGACCAGGATGCCCCGGGCGGAGGCCCCGCCGATGCCCCCGAAAAAGGACAGGGGGATGGAGATGACCAGGGCGCAGGGGCAGGAGATGACCAGGAAGATGAGCGCCCGGTGGACCCACACGGCCCACTGCCCGGTGACCAGAGAGGGGATCACCGCCAGCAGCGCGGCCCCGATGACCACGGCGGGGGTGTAATAGCGGGCGAACCTGGTGATGAAGTTCTCCGCCTTGGCCTTTTTGGAGGAGGCGTTCTCCACCAGGTCCAGGATCTTAGCCACAGTGGACTGGCCAAACTCCTTGGTGACCCGGACCTTCAGCAGACCGGTGAGATCGACGCAGCCGGACAGCAGTTCGTCACCGGGGACCACGTCCCGGGGGGCGGACTCGCCGGTGAGCGCGGCGGTGTCCACGGCGGACGACCCCTCCAGCACCACCCCGTCCAGGGGGACCTTCTCGCCGGGGCGGATCACGATGACCTCGCCCACAGCCACCTCCTCCGGGTCCACCTGGACGATCTGGCCGTCCCGCTCCACATTGGCGCTGTCCGGGCGGATGTCCATGAGCTGGGCGATGGACCGCCGGGATCTGCCCACGGCGTAGCTCTGGAACAGCTCGCCCACCTGGTAGAAGAGCATGACGCCGACGGCCTCGGCATACTCCCCCAGCACCAGCGCGCCGATGGTGGCGATGCACATGAGGAAGTTCTCGTCAAAGACCTGGCCGTGGGCGATGTTGCGCACCGCCTTCCACAAAATGTCCCAGCCGATGATGAGATAGGGCACCAGGAACAGCGGCAGGCGGGGGATGGAGGTGATGGTGCCCCCTGTCAGAGCCCAGCTGTCGGGGAGGACGGTGGCCTGACCGGGGGTGGCGAATTCGATCATCCACGTGGGGGTGAGGAAGATCTGCTGGGGGATGAGGCTGGCCGCCACGAGCAGGACGGCGGCGGCCAGGATACGGACCAGGGTACGCCTTTGCTTTTTCGTCATGGAACTACCTTCTTTCTAAGGCATTTCCGGGGCCAAAGCCCCTGGCATGCCAGGAACCTCAGCGCCCGCGTTCACAGCACCACTTCGCAGTCCGGCTCCACTTTCCGGACGCACCTGACTACATCTTTCATAACGGCATCCACATCTTCTGCTTCGATGGTGAGCTTCTGGGTCATAAAGCTGACGGTGGCGGCGGTGACGCCGGGGAGCTTGTTGATGGCGTCCTCCATCTTCTGGGCGCAGTTGGCGCAGTCCAGGTCTGCGAGCTTGAAGGTCTTTTTCATGATGACAGCCTCCTTGATGATCTTGGGAAATGATAAAGTGTCTGCCCGGGGAGGGGGATCACTCCTCGATGTGCTCCATGCCCTGGGCGATGATCTTGCGCACATGGTCGTCCGCCAGGGAGTAAAAAACGGTCTTGCCGTCCTTCCTGGGCTTGACCAGCCGGTTGGCCTTGAGCACCCGCAGCTGGTGGGAGACGGCGGACTGGGTCAGCCCCAGCAGCTGGGCGATGTCGCACACGCACAGCTCCGCCTCGAACAGGGCGTAGAGGATCTTGATGCGGGTGGAGTCGCCAAAGACCTTGAACAGCTCCGCCAGGTCGTACAGCTCCTCGTCATCCGGCATCTGCCCCAGCACCTGGTCCAACGTGTCCTCGTGTACACACAGAAAGCCGCAGCGTTCGATGTCGCGTTCCAGATCGGCCATGGTGATCCCTCCTTCTTAAAACAAACATATGAACATCTGCTCATACGTTATCACGATACAGGGCAGTTGTCAAGGGGGAGGACAGGCTTTGGGCAAAAAATTTTGGGGCGCACCTGTGTGCGCCCCAAACGGGTCTGACGATATAGGGATGGATGGGCCTGGGCGGGTGTCACGCCCCTGTCTCCAGATAGGCGATCACCGCGGCGTTGGGGCCCAGGTGGGCGCCGATGACGCAGCCGATGGAGCGGGTGTCCTGCTCATGGGGGCCGAACTTCTCCTCCATGAGGGGGATGAACTGGCGGCAGAGGGTGTCGTCCCCGGAGTAGCCGTAGTAGATGGGCAGCCGGGGGTCGGGGTGGATATCATCCCCCACCAGCTTGAGCATGGCGGCCAGGCTCCCCTTTGTGCCCACCCCCTTGCTCACCAGGCCCAGGGAGCCGTCCTTCAGGGTGATGATGGGCTTGACCCGCAGCAAGCCCCCCACCACCGCCACCGAGGTGGACATGCGCCCGCCCTTGTGGAGATATTCCAGGGTATCCACGATGCCGAACACCCGCATGCGGCCCTTGGCGTCCTCGATCTGCTCCACGATCTCCGGGGCGGACAGGCCCTGGGCGCGCAGCTTCTCCCCCAGGTCCAGCATGGCCCGCAGGGCCACGATGGCCAGGGTGGAGTCGATGATGTAGATGTGCTCATAGCCGCACATGTCCCGGGCGATCTGGGCGCTCTGCACCGTGCCGCTCAGCTGGGAGGACAGCAGCATGCAGATCAGATCGTCCCCCTGCTCCCTGGCCCGCTCAAAGTGGGGCAGGAAGTCGTCGGGGGTGGGCTGGCTGGTGGTGGGCAGGGCCTTGGACTGGCCCAGCATCTGGTAGAACGTGGGGTGGTCCAGGTCGATGCCGTCCCGGTAGGCCTCCTCCCCGAAGAGGACCTTCAGGGGGACCACGTCGATGTCCCGCTGGGCGGCCTCCTGGGGCAGGATGTCGGCGGTGCTGTCGGTGAGAAAACGGATAGCCATAACTGATCTCCTTCTGGCAGATAGATTCAGGCCCTCTGGGCCTGGGTGGTCAGGTCTTGGAAAAACGCGCTGAGGTTTTTCAAGGACTGGACCAGCACATCCAGCTCCTGCTCGCTGAGTCCCTGGGTGACGCCGTCGATCATCTGGGCGTGGAACTGGCTGTGGAGGCAGTTGGCCTGCTCCCCCTTTTCCGTCAGCCGCACCCGGATGATCCGGCGGTCCCCCGGTTCGCCGCCCCGCTCCAGATACCCCTTGCGCACCAGAGTGTTTACCGCGGTGGTCAGGGAGCTGACCCGGATGGACAGGGCGTCGGCGATGGCGGTCATGGTGTTGCGCCCCAGGGCGGTGAGGTCGCTCACCGCCTCCAGCACATGCAGCTCCTTGACCGACAGGTCCCGGGCGCCCACCTGGCTCAGGGCGTGCTCCTCCCAGGCCAGGATCTTGTTGAACACATGGACGAAGAAGTCGTTGAGATAGGTCCGCTGGGCGTCTGTCATGGGACTGCCTCCTTTCCGGAAGGTAAGACGATTTGAAATGTGAATAGTTTGAACTTCGAAGATAATAGCAGAGATCTGGCCCGGTGTCAAGGGGAAAATGCTCCGCAGGGGCATGCTGCGCCGGGGCAGGGGCGATGGAGGTTGTGCCGGAGGGCCGGGCATGATATGATAAGGCCATAAGGCCGCCGAAAAAGGCATAGCCTTTTCCGGCGGATAGGTTGCGGCCCGCCGCAGCACGCGTCACCGCAAGCTCCATATTCCTCGCTTCCGCCGATGGCGAAAGCTCAGCCATTGCGCTGCGGTCCCTTTCCCCGCAAAACCCGCTGACGCTGGGCTTTTGCGGGGGCCCTTTGGCTTGCGGTCCGCACGTTTGCGGGCCGAGAAGTGTTTTCGTAATGGGTCCCCATCCAAAACGTCCTTCCGTTTTGGATGGGAGAGGAGCGGCAAGGGAGTGCAGGGCAGAATACCCGCAGGGTGTTTTGCCCGAAACGCACTTTGACGTGACGATATGTCGCGGCCGAAAACGGATTTGAATTTCTTCGCGCCTGCGGGCGCGAACTCTGCGAGAGTTTTCAACAAGCTGGGCCGCCGGGGCCTATTGCCCGGCGGAGAAAGAGAAGAAATGGAGGAACTGGATATGGACTGGATGGAGCCGGTGGCGGGGCGGCTGCGGCGGAAAAACCTGGTGCTGTTTTCTCCGAGGGACAGCCTGCTGGCCCCGCTGTCCCTGCTGCTGGAGGGGCAGGACCGCAGGGCGGTCATCCTGTGGGCCTTCAGCCTGGTGGAGGAGACGGTGGAACAGTTGGAGAAAAAGCACCCCGGCGAGGGCCGGCCCAGGGCGGCCCTGGAGCTGTCCCGGCTGTGGGCGGCGGGGACGGTGAAGATGCCGGAGGCGAAACGGGCCATCCTGGCCTGCCACGCCCTGGCCAAGGAGTGGGACGACCCGGAGGACATCGCCCTGTGCCATGCGGTGGGACAGGGTTGCAGCGTGGTCCACACGGCGGGCCATGCCATGGGCTATCCCATCTATGAGCTCACCGCCCTGGTGCGGGCCCTTGGGCCGGAGCGCTGCCGGGAGCCGGTGGAGGCCCGGGCCCAGGACTATCTGGACCGCCTGGGATACTGGCAGGAGCACTGGAGGGACTGGCCGGGGGAGTGGGCGGGGTTTTTGCGCCGCTAGTCAGCCCGGCCCGGCCCCGGTGTGCTCCGGCAGGGACAGGTCCGGCTGGGGCGTCCACAGGGCCAGCAGGGTCCCCCGGCCCACGGTGACATGGGCGGCCTGCCCGGCCCAAAATTCGTTGCTCACTCCCAGGGGGCGGTCTGTCACCAGCGCGCCGTGGTCCAGAGGGTAGAGCAGGCCGGAGAGGGTGATATCCTCCGCCGTCCCGCCCCAGGCGAACAGGGAGAGGGTGCCGCGGTATCCGGCGGGAAAGGCCAGCGTCCCGTTGCAGACGGCGGTGATGGCTGCATCCGGCCCCAGCAGGAAGGCGGGGACCGACCTCTGGCCGAGGAAGGCCAGGATGTGGAGGTTGGCCAGGGTGTGGTCCAGCCGTCCCCCCAGGCCGCCGTAGATGAGGAACCGGACACAGCCCCGCGCCAGACCCTCCTGGACGGCCAGCATCATGTCGGTGTCGTCCTTCATCACCGGATGCCGGACCACCTCCACGTCCTCCGGCACCCGGCCCAGGGAGTCGAAGTCCCCCACCGCCAGGTGGGGGGAAATGCCCCACTGTTTGAGTTGGTCATAGCCTCCGTCGGCGGCGATGAGAAAACAGCGGTCGTCCAGTTCCGGCCGGGGCATGGCGCCGTAGTCTCCGGCGCCGAAGATGCAGCAGATGCGCTCCATAGAGGTCCCTCCAGTGGGTCGAGATGTTTGTTCTATCCTAAGCCGCCGGCGGGCGGCTGTCAAGGGCACAGTCGAAGGGGCCCTTTTCAAGATAGGCAGTGATGGCCCAAACTCCGCCGGTTTCACAAGACACAGCAAACGAAGGCGCCAGCCTTGTGGGCAGCAGGAAGATATGGTATCATAAAATAAAAACATGACAGACGATCAAAGAAAAGCGGCCCAGACAGGCCAAAACAATAACTTTGTTCGCAGTCCGATGGTTTGATCATCTCAAGATCATATCAGCAGAGTATGGCGTGAGGATTGGAGAGGACGATTGTATGAAGCGATTTGGTGTTCAACTGATCGATCATTCTATTTCATCACAGTGGTGGAAAGAAATCATGAAACATTTTGTGAGAGTCGGAGATAGATTTGAGATCCGCTGCTGGAGGGAAGAAGCCGCCGAGATTGGGGAAGCCTCTCGATATGGTGCGGCTGTCGATGAGAAATACGAAGTGTCCATCAAAGGAATCGTGACAAAAGAACTGCTTGAAGATCTGCTGATAGAAAAAATCGCAGATAAGAGCATATATAACAAAATGACAAAGTATTTTACGATCCATGTGGAAAATGATAGATGCGATATTTGGAGTGAGCATTATGGGACGGAACTGGTGATCGATATCAGCGCTGATGCGGACATAGACTTCTTTGAGCAAGTGATGGGACGATATCCAGGAAGTTTTAGCATAGGGATATGGTGACGATGATCGCACCTGTGGGCGAGATCCTGTGAAAAGGACGGGATATACCGAGCATCCTTGACATCACTGCTTTCCCTGAAAAGGGAGGCCGACGGCGCCGGGACCGTAGGTCGATAGATTATAGGAAAAAGGAGGCTCGCATCATGATGGACGAGCGGGAGATGGCCCGTCAGGTCCGAAGGGCGATATGGTGGAACAAGCTGGCGCTGGCTGTTTTGGCCGGGCTGGCCCTGCTGATGGCGGTGTGGTATGGCCTGGACCGCTGGCAGCATACTTACACTGCTGATAAGTGGTTTTCCGCCCCCAACGAGCGGCTGGACATCCTGGATGACCTGCTGGGGAAATATGACCTGGTGGGCATGACCGAGGAGGAGGAGGTCATCGCCCTGCTGGGGCAGGAGGACGGGCCGGGGCAGACCTCCTTCAAGGGGGATCAGACCTATTATGCTCCGGAGGAGACGCTGGTCTATTACCTGGGGGTGGACATGATGGACGGCGTGTGGCTGGTGGTCTCCCTGGAGGACGGGGTGGTGACCGGGTGCGCCACCGGCATCACCTGACCGGAAAAATCATCCGCCCCACTTGCCTTTTTCACGGTGATGTGTTATCATCGCCACAGGACGGCACGCCGTCCCCGGAACAAATGACAAGTTGATAGCCAGGGGGGCCGCCGCGCGGCTGAGAGTAAGGTGAAAGGCCTTTGACCCTTTGAACCTGTTGGGTAATGCCAGCGTAGGAAGTCGTATTGAAAGGATCGGAGCATCCGCATGGCTTTTGCTTGGCGGCTGTTCCGATCATATTTTTAGGAGGAAAACAACATGAAAGCAAGCATCGCCATCCAGATCGAGCCCAATTGCCAGGACGACTACGAGGCCGTGCGCATCGTGGACGAGGTCATCGACTACATCCGCTCCACCGGGCTGCACTACTATGTGGGGCCCAGCGAGACCTCCATCGAGGGGGACGACCTGCACCAGCTCATCGACATCCTGGAGCACTGCATGCACGTGGCCGCCGAGGCGGGCAGCGCCAAGGTGTCTGCCTACTGCAAGCTGGTGTACAAGCCCCACGGGGCCGTGCTGACCATCGATGAAAAGGTCACCAAGCATCACCAGTAAGCTGCCCGCCCTGGCCACGATGGCCGTCATCGTGGCCATCTGGCTGGGGGCCAGCGAGGGGGGGCTGGTGCCGGAGTTTATGCTGCCCTCCCCGGCCCAGGTCTGGAACGCCCTGGTCACCGACTTCCCCACCCTGATGGCCAACGCCGCCGTCACCCTCCAGGAGGCGGCCTGGGGCCTGGCCATCGGCATCGCCGTGGCCCTGGCCCTGGCCACCCTGATGCACCGGGTCCGCATCCTGTACCGGGCGCTCTACCCCTTGCTGGTGGTCACCCAGACCATCCCCACCGTGGCCATCGCGCCCCTGCTGGTGCTGTGGATGGGGTTCGGCATGGCGCCCAAGGTGACGCTGGTGGCGCTGACCACCTTCTTCCCCCTGGCGGTGAGCCTGCTGGAGGGGTACGCCAGCACCGACAAGGCCGCCGCCGACCTGCTGCGCTCCATGGGGGCCAGCCGGTGGCAGATCTTCCGCCACCTGGAGTTCCCCGCCGCCCTGGGCTATTTCTTCTCCGGGCTGCGGGTGTCCGTATCCTACGCGGTGGTGGGGGCGGTGATCTCCGAGTGGCTGGGCGGCTTCGAGGGGCTGGGGGTCTACATGACCCGGGTGCGGAAGGCCTACGCCTTTGACAAGATGTTCGCCGTCATCATCTTCATCGTGGTGGTGAGCCTGCTGCTCATGGCCCTGGTGACGGCGCTGCGCCGGCTTGCCATGCCCTGGGAGGCCTATGAGAAGATAGAGAGGAACGACTGAATACCATGAAGCATATGAGAAGAATTCTGGCTGCCGGGCTGGCCCTGCTGATGGCCGGCTCCCTGGCCGCCTGTTCGGGGGACACCCAGGGGGAGGAGCTGACCGAGGTCACCATCTGCCTGGACTGGACCCCCAACACCAACCACACCGGCCTGTACGTGGCCGCCGCCAACGGTTATTTTGAAGAGACGGGGCTGAGCGTGTCCATCGTCCAGCCCCCGGAGGACGGGGCCACCGCCATCTGCGCCGCCGGACAGGTGGAGTTTGCCGTCACGGTGCAGGACAACCTGGCCGCCGCCTTCGCCCGGGAGGACCCCCTGGGGGTGACCGCCGTGGCCGCCCTTTTGCAGCACAACACCTCGGGCATCATCTCCCGGGCGGGAGAGGGGATGGACACCCCAAAGGGCCTGGAGGGCCACCAGTACTCCACCTATAACGGGGCCATCGAGCTGGCCATCATGCAGCAGGTGGTGGAGGCCGACGGCGGGGACTTTTCCAAAGTGGAGCTCATCCCCTACACCCTGGAGGATGAGGCGGGCGCCCTGAAGGAGGGGCTGACCGACGCCATCTGGGTGTACTACGGCTGGGGGGCCATCAACGCCCAGCTGGCCGGACTGGACTTTGACTACTTCTACTTCAAGGACATCGACCCGGTGTTCGACTACTACACCCCCATCATCATCGCCAACAATGACTTTTTGGCCGAGCACCCGGACACCGCCAAGGCATTCCTGTCTGCTGTGGCCCAGGGCTATGAGTACGCCATCGAAAACCCGGAGGAGGCCGCCCAGATCCTCATCGAGGGGGACACCACCGGCGCCCTGGCCGGCATGGAGGACCTGATCGTGGAAAGCCAGAAGTGGATGGCCGACCAGTACAAGGCCGAGGTGGACCAGTGGGGATACATCGACCCGGCGCGGTGGAACGCCTTCTACAACTGGCTGAGCGACAACGGCCTGGTGGACATGGCCATCCCGGAGGATACCGGCTTTTCCAACGACTACCTGGCCCCATGAGCGCGGCCGGGACTGAGATGCTCCGGGCGGAGGGGATCTGCAAGAGCTATGACGGCCGGGAGATCATCCGGGACGTGTCCCTCCGTCTGGATCAGGGGGAGCTGGTGTGCCTGCTGGGGGTGAGCGGGGCGGGCAAGACCACCCTGTTCCACTCCCTGTCCGGCCTGGAACAGCCGGAGGCGGGCCGGGTGCTGCTCTGTGGCGGGGACATCACCGGCAGGCCGGGGAAGATCAGCTATATGCTCCAAAAGGACCTGCTGCTGCCCCACAAGAAGGTGGCTGACAACGTGGCCCTGCCCCTGGTGCTCCGGGGGGAGAAGCCCAAGGCCGCCCGGGAGAAGGCCCTGGGCTATTTTGCCCAGTTCGGCCTGGAGGGGACGGGGGACAAGTACCCCGCCCAGCTGTCCGGCGGCATGCGCCAGCGGGCCGCCCTGCTGCGGACCTTCCTGGGGTCCCAGGGGGTGGTGCTGCTGGACGAGCCCTTCTCCGCCCTGGACGCCCTGACCAAGAGGGAGATCCACCGCTGGTACATGGGGATGATGGACCAGCTCAGGCTGACCACCCTGTTCATCACCCACGACATCGACGAGGCGATCTTGCTGTCCGACCGGATCTATATCCTCTCGGGCCGCCCCGGGACCATCACCACCGAGCTGACCGTCCAGCCCCCCCGGCCCCGTAGCATGGACTTTGCCCTGAGCGGGGCGTTCCTGGAGTATAAAAAACAGATCTTGGCCCTGCTGGAGGCGTAGCTCGGTCAGGAGAACGGCCTAATGATCATGAGAAAAAGCCCTGGGGACCCGCTATGGCGGGTCCCCAGGACTTTTTGTGGCTTTATTTGTATGGGAGGCAAAAGCGGCGCTTGGAGGCAGACCTGGCAGGGCGGTCCACATGGGTGCCCCTTTGCCCTGCGGGCAGACAGTACAAACCGATCAACGGCGGCTGTCCTGCCGAAGAAAGGGCGGGCGGACCTGCCCGTCCAGGAGCAGGCCGTACTTGGCGGGGCGGCGGTAGGCGTTGCCGTGGACCTCTGTGGCCCGGTAGGCGCGAAGCCGGTCCAGGTCCAGATCGGCCAGGTAGATGCCCTCCTCACCGCCGGCCTCCAGAATACAGGTGTCCCGGGAGCCGGGCAGATCAGGCAGGTATGCCACCCCGTCAAAGACGGTGGAGCGGCCGTTGCAGTCGGGCTGCCCCAGGGGGTAATTGCAGGTGGCGATGGCGGCCATGTTCTCAAAGGCCCGGCCCCGGAGCTGGGCCAGGCGGTTGATCTCCATGGGGCAGGCATTGGGCACCAGGATCAGTTCCGCCCCCTGGAGCATGAGGATGCGTGCGCTCTCGGGAAACTCCCTGTCGTAGCAGATCATGGCGCCCACCTGTACGGGTCCAGCCGCCGTATCCAGCGGGGCTGTGTAAAAGCCGTCGCCGGGGGTGAGCCGAGCCTCGTCGCCGAAGTCGCAGGTGTGGACCTTGGCATAGGTCAACGTGCGGCGGCCATAGCGGTCAAACAGGACAAAGGTGTTCCGGGGCAGAGGGTCAAACTGCTCCAGCAGAGTGACACCGACGGCCATGTCCAGCTCTGCCGCCGCCCGGCCAAAGGCGGCGGGAAAGTGGCCGTCTGCCGGGACGGCCAGGGAGCGCAGCTCATCCAGGTCCACGGGGATGCGGTAACCGCAGCTCCACATTTCGGGGAACAGGGCCAGATCCGCGCCCTGCGCCTTGGCGGCGCGGCAGGCGGCAAGCCCTTTTTGAAGAGCCTCTTCCGGCGTATGGCCGGGGAGCAACTGCAGCAGCGCGATATGTAGGACACTCACAGCGATCACCTTTTTAATGTAATAGGGAAAACGCGGCGTGGCGGATAAAGCACAGCGGCGCGCTTGTGCTATACAAGCATTTTTGCCAAAGGCAAAAATCTTGGCGCAGGGCGAATCCATTTCGCCCGAGCATTGAATATTGAAGGATCCTGCCGCCCATAGGGCGGCAGGATCCAAAAAAAGAAGGACATCCGATGGGATGTCCTTCTTTTTTGGAGCGAGTGACGAGGCTCGAACTCGCTACCTCCACCTTGGCAAGGTGGCGCTCTACCAGATGAGCTACACTCGCAGCGACAAAAAGGATTGTACCAATACTTTGCCTTTTTGTCAAGAGGAAATTTCAAGAGTGCAGGATTTTTTTATCCCTCTGTGGTCTGACCGGGCTGTGTGCCGTCTGCAGAGGACCCCGGCGTTTCCGCGGCGGACGGGGCGATGCCATAGTCCACACAATCGGGGTAGAGGTCGCTGTTCCAAAGATAGCCCAGTGCAGTCAGCTCCAGGTCGGTGTACAGGGTGGGCTCCTCGTCGGTGAGCAGCAGATGGCGGTAGCCCTCCCCGGCGTCCAGGATGAGCCAGCAGGTGTCTGATCCGTTGGCGATCCCATTGACCAGGGTCACATCAAAGCCCGCCTGCTGGAGCAGGAGCTCCAGGGCCAGGGTGTGGGCCAGGAGGTTGGCCGGCTGCCCTGTGAGGGCGCTGTACGGGTCCCCCGCCCCGGCGCTGTCCATGGGGGCGGCAGTCTGCCGCAGGATCGCCACCAGTTCCCCGGGGGTGTAGCTGTCCCCGGCGGGGGGAGCGTTCCGGAGCAGCTGAAGGGCCAGGGCGACCAGCTCTTCCGAGCGGGCGGCCAGGGAGGCCTGGTCCTCAGGCCACTGGAGGGTGATCTCCAGGATGCGCTGGGTGCCGCTGTCGGGATAGAGGGCCACCTGGATGTCCGGCATGCCGAAGGCCGCCTGGGGCGTGTCAAAGTATGCCTGGGCCGCCATGGACCGCACGGAGTCGATGTCTCCGGTGAAATAGGAGGCCCGGAGCACCAGGGAAGAGGAGAAGTCGGCCATGGCCTGGCGCAGCTGCTGCTGGATGGCGGTGGTGCTGCCGACGGACCGAATGGCCTCCACCTCCTGGGCGGTGTGGGAGTAGGTCAGGGTGACCGTGACCTCGTAATAGGAGACGATCCGGGAGAAGGCATAGTCGATGGACGCCACGGAAAAGGCCCCCAGGGGATCCTCCTCCACCACCTCACGGCAGGCGGCATCCACATCCGCCTCTATGTCGGAGGTGTAGTTGTACAGGCGGATGGTCCCCTGGGCGGCGTGTTCATTGACGAAATACAGGATGGCATCCACCAGCCCCCGGTAGGACTCCGCCCGGAGGATGGAGGGGTCCTCGGACAGGGGGGTGTATTCCACGTGGGCAGTGGAGGAGACATAGCTGCGCTCCAGCATGGCGGAGCAGCCGGACAGCAGCGCCGCCAGTGCCAGGACCAGGGCGGCCAGACGTAGCTTCATGAGGGGGGACCTCCTTTCCAGGACGGGACAGGGACGGGTCAGAAGCCCAGCTCCTGGCCGACGATGACCACTTCCACCTCCGGGATCAGGGCGGGCTTCTCCCAATAGATGACCATGGCCGCGCAGATGCGCTCCGGGCTTTTGCAGTCGTAGCAGCGGTCAGCCCTGACGGCGCAGGGGGTCTTTTTCCCCAGCCGGCGGGCGTTTTTGGGCCCGGCGATGTTCCGGGCCCGCCAGATGGCGGCCACCAGGTCTGGGGCGATCTTGTTGGTGCCGATGATGAAGTACACCTTCTCATGCCCGAACAGGCCGGATGCCAGGCGGTTGCCCCCGCCGTCGATGTTCACCAGCTCCCCGGTCTCGGCCACACCGTTGACCGAGCAGATGTACACCTGGGCGTCGGTGGCATCCTTTGGGATGACGTTGCGCTCCTTGTCCCAGTGCCAGATGCAGGTGTTGTGCGCCGCCAGCCGCTCGTACAGTCCCATATCCCGGACCGTCTGGGAGCCGCCGAAGCCGATGGTGCGACCGTCCAGAGCCTGGTCCAGATAGGCGCAGGCCTCCTCCGCGGTGCAGAAATAGGAGGTCTCAAACCCCCGCCGCTCCAGTGCGGCCCGCAGGGCCTCGATATTTGCCATATGCCCTCATCCTTTCTGCGCGTAAAATATCAAAGATCGTCCTTTTTATAATCCCGGAAGCCCTCGCCCAGCACCTCGTGGGCGTCGCACACGATGAGGAAGGCGTCCGGGTCGATGTCCTTAACCGCCGCCTTGATGGAGGCGATCTCCCGCTGCTTGAAGGCGCACATGAGCACCTGCTTGTCCGCGCCGGTATAGGCACCCTGGCCCCGGAGGATGGTCACGCCCCGGTCCAGGTCGTGGACGATGGCGTCGGCGATCTCCTTGTTGTGGTCGCTGATGATATAGGCCACCTTGGCGTTGTCCAGGCCGTAGAGGATGCCGTCCATGGCCAGGGTGGAGATGTAAAGGGCCACCAGACCGTACAGGGCGGTGTTCAGGTTCTGGAAGAACAGGGCCACCAGGATGATGACCGCCAGGTCCACCCCCATGAGCAGCTTGCCCATGGGCAGCCACTTGAACTTGAGCTTGAGCAGCCGGGCGGCCAGGTCGGTGCCGCCGGTGGTGGCGCCCTGGAGGAACACGATGCCCAGAGAGCCGCCCATCAGCAGCCCGCCGAAGATGCAGGCCAGCAGGGGGTCCATGGGCTGCCAGTCGTACAGGGGGGTGATCAGGTCGATGAACACCGAGGAGATGAACATGGCGTACAGGGAGGACACCAGCAGCTTTCCGCCGATGAGCTTCCACCCCAGCAGGAACAGGGGGATGTTGAGCACGATGACGGTGACGCCCACCGGGATGGCGGGGAAGAGGCGGTTGATGATCTGGGCAAGGCCGGTGATGCCGCCGAAGGCGATGCCGTTGGGGTCAAAGCACCAGACGAAGGAGACGGCGTAGAACAGGGAGGCCAGGGTGATGAGCAGTACGGCGCGCACACCGCGCAGCACAGTCTGTTTGTCCAGTTTCATGGCAGGGCCTCCTTTACAGCAGGGTCATCTGGGTCTCCCCCCGGTCCTCCTCCCTGAGCAGGGCGCCGGCGATGGGCAGCGACCGGGCCCGGTACCGGGCGGCGTTGACGATGGGGGTATCCGCCAGGGGGCGGGCCCATTCCACCTTGTATTTGGGCTTGAGGGTCATGACGTTGACCCCCTGGGTGGAGCGGGTGGACTTGGGGTTGAGGGAGGCGGTGTGGAACACCACGCAGCGCCCCTCAGTGGAGCACACGGCCATCTCCTGGTCCTCCGAGAGCACCAGGGCGGACACCAGGGGAGACTTGTCGGAGTAGGCGCCGGTGAGCTTTTTCCGGCGGGTCTGGGTCTGGTAGGCGCTCAGCTCCACCCGGGCGGCCTTGCCGTTTTCAAAGAAGAACAGCAGGTGGGCGGAGTAGTCCCCGGGGGCGCAGGCCCAGACGAATTTTTCCTCTGGGTCCATGCCCAGCTTGGTGGGCAGGTAGTCCCCCAGCACGCTGGCCTTGGAGTCGTCGAAGTCGGACAGCCGGGTCTTATAGCACTGCTGGCGGTCGGTGAACACCAGCAGCTCGTCCCGGTTGGTCCCCTCCCACTGGAGGAAGGGCCCGTCCCCCTCCTTGTACTTCTGCTCTGAGCTCATGCGCAGAGACTGGGGGGTGATCTTTTTCAGGTACCCCTCCTGGGAGATGAACAGGTGCACTGGATAGTCCGGGGCCTCCTCCACCGGGTCGCTCTCCGCCTCCAGCTGGTGCTCGTAGACGATCTCCGTGCGCCGGGGGACGCTGTATCTCTTCTTCACGTTCTCCAGCTCGGATATGATGATGTCCTTGATCCGCGCCGGGGAGTTGATGATGTCCTTCAGGTCGGCGATCTCCGCCTCCAGAGCGTCCACCTCGTCGATGCGCTTGAGGATATATTCTTTATTGATGTTGCGCAGCTTGATGTCCGCCACATACTCCGCTTGTACCTGGTCGATGCCGAAGCCGATCATCAGGTTGGGCACCACCTCAGCGTCCTCCTCGGTCTCCCGGATGATGGCGATGGCCTTGTCGATGTCCAGCAGGATGCGCTTGAGGCCCTTCAGAAGGTGGAGCTTCTCCTCCTTCTTCTTGCAGGCGTGCCAGGTGCGCCGGCGTACCCCGTCCATCCGCCAGGCGGTCCACTCGTCCAGGATCTCCCCCACCCCCATCACCCGGGGCATCCCGGCGATGAGGATGTTGAAATTGCAGGAGAAAGTGTCCTGGAGGGGGGTGGCCTTGAACAGACGGGCCATGAGCTTGTCCGGGTCGGCCCCCCGCTTCAGGTCGATGGTGAGCTTCAGGCCGTTCAGGTCGGTCTCGTCCCGCATATCGGAGATCTCCTTGACCTTGCCCGCCTTGACCAGCTCGGCTACCTTGTCGATGATGGCCTCCACGGTGGTGGAGTAGGGGATCTCATAGATCTCGATGAGGTTGTCGCTCTTGACGTACCGCCACTTGGCCCGGAGCTTCAGCCCGCCCCGGCCGGTGCGGTAGATCTCCGCCAGGGCCGCCCCGTCGTAGAGCAGCTGCCCGCCGGTGGAGAAGTCGGGGGCCTTCAGGATGCCCAGCAGGTCCACATCAGGGTCCCGGAGGTAGGCGATGGTGGCGTCGCACACCTCGGCCAGGTTGAAGCCGCAGATGTTGCTGGCCATGCCCACGGCGATGCCCATGTTGGAGGACACCAGCACGTTGGGGAAGGTGGTGGGCAGCAATGTGGGCTCCTGGAGCTTGCCGTCGTAGTTGGGCACAAAGTCCACCGCGTCCTGGTCGATGTCCCGGAACAGCTCCTGGCAGATGGAGTCCAGCCGGACCTCGGTATACCGGGAGGCGGCCCAGGCCATGTCCCGGGAGTACACCTTGCCGAAGTTGCCCTTGGAGTCCACCAGGGGGTGGAGCAGGGCGCCGTAGCCCCGGGACAGGCGCACCAGGGTGCCATAGATAGCGCCCTCGCCGTGGGGGTTGAGCTTCATGGTCTGGCCCACCACGTTGGCGCTCTTGGTGC
>JAHZFC010000202.1:962-3239 GCA_019421525.1 Clostridiales bacterium | reverse complement strand
GATGATGGCCATTCTGGAGGGCCGGGACCCCGCGACCGCCGATAACTACGGCGCCCGTCCCGAGCTGGAGGACCGCTCCATTGAGCCCCCCGCCCGCAACATCCACATGACCAGCGAGCCGGTGCTCCCGCCCCAGGACGTCTTGCCAGAGGATGCAGCTCCCACCGCCCCCCCTTCTGATCCTGAGGACGATTCCCCTGCCGGGGAACCCTGATTCCTCTTTCGGCGTTCCTTGACGCCGGTCCCATAGTATGATATGCTCCCAGCAAGGGGGCGGCAGAAAGCTGCCGCCCCCTTGCTCTATTCTAAACAAGATATAACAGGAGGGAGCTCTATGATCATTACCACCACCGCTCAAATTGAGGGCTACCGCATCCGCGCTTACCATGGCATCGTCTTTGGCGAAGTGGTCTCCGGGGTTGATTTTGTCAAGGATTTCGGCGCGGGTCTGCGCAACTTTTTCGGCGGACGCAGCGAGGGCTATGAGGAAGAGCTCCAGCGGGCCCGGGAAGAGGCCCTGAACGAAATGAGCCAGCGGGCCGCCCGGATGGGGGCCAACGCTGTCGTCGGTGTGGATATCGACTATGAGATCCTTGGTTCCGGGAACAACATGATGATGGTCTCCGCCTCCGGCACCGCAGTGGTCATCGAACCGGCGTAGGGTTCAAGGATCCGCTGAAGCACAATGCATTTGCGCAGATCTTTTCCGTTCACTCCGTGCATATGCAGTAAAAACCCGCCTCCGGCCATGGCCGGAGGCGGGTTTGCCATTTCATTACTTAGAGGCCTTGAGGGCCTTGATGGACTCGATGAGCATGGGTGTGACCTTGAAGAGGTCGCCGGCAATGCCGTAGGAGGCCGCCTCGAAGATGGGGGCGGTCTCGTTCTTGTTCACCGCGATGATGCACTCGGAGTCCTGCATGCCGGCCTTGTGCTGGATGGCGCCGGAGATGCCCAGAGCCACGTAGATCTTGGGATGCACGGTCTTGCCGGTCTGGCCCACCTGGTGGTCGGCAGAGATCCAGCCTGCGTCCACCACGGCACGGGAGGCGCCAACCACGCCGCCCAGAACCTCTGCCAGCTCCTCGGCCAGGGCAATGCCCTTCTCCACGTCCTTGCTGATGCCGCGGCCCACGGACACCACCACGTCGGCGCCGATCAGGTCCACCAGCTTCTTGGCCGCCTTCTTCACCTCCAGGACCTCCACATGGATGTCCTCCTTGGTCAGGGCCACCGCGGGCTTCTCCACCACAACGGCGTCCGCCTTGGCCTGGTCGAAGGGAGCCTTCTTCATCACGCCGGGACGTACCGTCGACATCTGAGGCCGGAACCGGGGGCAGATGATGGTGGCCATCAGGTGGCCGCCGAAGGCGGGACGGGTCATCTTCAGGTTGGTGTTCTCCTCAAAGACCGTGTTGTCCACGTCGATGGTGGAGGTGGTCTTCAGGAACTCCTTGTACTTGGTCACATCCACGTCCAGGTGGGTGCAGTCGGCGGTCAGGCCGGTGTGCAGACGGGCCGCACAGCGGGGGCCCAGGTCACGGCCGATGTTGGTGGCCCCGATCAGGAAGATCTCGGGCTTCTTCTCCTCCACCAGGTCGCAGATCACCTTCGCATAGCCGTCCGTGGTGTAGGTCTCCAGAAGCTCGTGGTCGCACACGTACACCTTGTCCGCGCCGTAGCCGCCCAGCTCCTTCGCCAGACCCTCCACGTTGTGGCCCAGAAGAACGCCGCACAGCTCCACGCCCAGGTCGTCCGCCAGCTTCCGGCCCTCGCTGATCAGCTCGAAGTCCGTGCTCATCAGCTTGCCCTCGCGCTGCTCACAAAATACCCATACGCCCTTGAAGGCGCCGGTGTCTCTACTATCAAAAGCCATTTTTCTGCTCTCCTTTCGATCAGATCAGGTGCTTCTCATCTAGAAGCGACACCAGCTTGTCGCAGGTGGCCTTGTCGGCCCCCTCCAGCATCATGCCGGCGCCCTTCACCGGGGGGGAGAAGGACTTGTACACGTTGGTGGGAGAGCCCTTCAGGCCGATGGTGTCCAGATCGATCAGGGGATCGTCCTTCAGGGTGTTGAAGTCATACACCTCGTAGGGCTTGCTGTAGGCCTCCACGATGCCGCCCACGCTCATGTAACGGGGCTCGTTGAGCTCCTTGATGCAGGTCAGCAGGCAGGGCAGCGCCACCTCGATGGTCATGTAGCCGTCCTCCAGCATCCGCTGCACGGTGATCTTCTTCCCCTCCGCCTTGATCTCGGAGACGTGGGTCACCTGGGGC
>JAHZFC010000202.1:0-952 GCA_019421525.1 Clostridiales bacterium | reverse complement strand
CAGCTTCTCGGCGATCTGGGGGCCCACCTGGGCGGTGTCGCCGTCGATGGCCTGACGGCCGCAGAACACGATGGTCTCGTCGTCCACGCCGATCTTCTTCAGCGCGGCGGCCAGGATCTGAGAGGTAGCGTAAGTATCGCTTCCGCCGAACTCACGGCCGGACACCAGCACGGCCTTGTCCGCGCCCATAGCCAGCAGCTCCCGCAGCATGCCCTCCGCGGGCGGGGGACCCATGGAAACCACGGTCACTTCGCAGCCGGTCTCGTCCTTCAGCTTCAGGGCCGCCTCAATGGCGTTCATATCATCGGGGTTGGTGATGGTCGCCATGGACGCGCGGTCCATGGTGCCGTCCGCCTTCACCGCAACCTTACCGGAGGTATCCGGCACCTGCTTCACACATACGATTGCTTTCATAATTGCTCTGTCCCTCCGTTCTTACTTCAGGCCCATGTGGCTGGCGATCACGATCCGCTGCACCTCGCTGGTGCCCTCGTAGATCTCCGTGATCTTCGCGTCCCGCATCATCCGCTCCATGGGATAGTCCTTCGTGTAGCCGTAGCCGCCGAACATCTGCAGCGCCTTCGTCGTGATCTTCATCGCGTTCTCGGAGGTGAACAGCTTCGCCATCGCAGCCTCGGTGGTGAAGGGCTTGCCAGCCGTCTTCAGGGTCGCAGCCTGGTAGGTCAGCAGACGGCCAGCCTCGATCGCCACCTTCATGTCCGCGAAGGTGAACTGCGTGTTCTGGAACAGCGAGATGGGCTTGCCGAACTGCACGCGGTTCTTCGTGTAGTTGATGGCCTCTTCCACCGCGCCCTCCGCGATGCCCAGGCCCTGGGCCGCGATGCCGATGCGGCCGCCGTCCAGCGTCTGCATGGCGATCTTGAAGCCCTGGCCCTCCTTGCCCAGAAGGTTCTCCTTGGGAACGATGCAGTCGGTGAACACCAGCTCCGCC
>JAHZFC010000201.1 GCA_019421525.1 Clostridiales bacterium | reverse complement strand
ACCCCCTCCTTACCTACGGTATCGTCCATCTCGTAGTCGGGCTTACCGTCCCCGTCCTCGTCCAGCGAGGTATAGTATTCCACCTCTGAACGGTTCATCAGTCCTACCCGCCCTAAGATGTGGGCGGCATACTGGGTGTGGTACTGACGGACGGTAGTGGGCTCGATGACCACTCCAGGCAGAGAGAGCTCTTTGACACGGGAGATGAAATCGATATCCACGCCCTCGGCAAAGACATAGGGAGTCCAGGTGACCTCACGGGAACGCAAGTACAGCTCATACAGCAGTCCGGCGATGGCCCGGGCATCTGCCGGGTCCATGTCTCCGATATTCAGGTCGGGCACCGCCTGCCCGGATGCCTCCGCAGACTTCTTGTCCACAGCGCCCTCGCCTGCGATTTCAAAGCTGGCGCACATTTTACCAAGCAGCTGCCGGGCGGTAGGAAGTGAGCTATCCTTCTCCTGCACCGGTGTCTGGACCTCTTTCTGGGGCGTCTCGCCAGTAAAAAATCCGGTGATCCTGTCCCAAAGCCCAGGCTCCTCCTGCTGTACAGGGGCTGTTTCTACTGGCTCGGGCTCTTTGGTGGGGTCGGTGATCCATTTCATTTTGACAGCCAACTGGCCCAGGCGGGTCAAGGTCTTAGAAGGGGTCCCGTCCTCATTTTGTGAGAGGGTAAAGTAGGGGGACTGCTCAGTGAACACAAAGGGCTCATCGGCGGAGATGGGCAGGGTGTCGCTCCATTCTACCCCAGAGGCCCGAGCCGCGTGGACGAGGGACAGAAGGGTCGCGTTGCGCTCCTCCGGCTCCTTTCCCATGTGATCCAGGTCCAGCGTCACCTGGTAGACCACCCGATTAGACACCAACACACGGCCATTTCGGTCCAGAATGTCTCCCCGGTCTGCTTCGACTATCTGGGTTTCTGCGATCTTGTTCTGAGATCGCTCATACAGCGCCTCACCCTGATTGATCTGGAGGTCGTACAGTGTGGCCCCCATGGCGGTAAGACACAGGGAAAGGAGCAAGGCGATGCACAGGACCCGGCGATGAAATTGTTTTACATCCATGGAATACCTCCATCCTGGAGAAGAAAAGGGCGAATCAGGCCAGCTTGGTCCCGCCCACCCGGCGAAATATGGCCCGGAACAGGAGATAGACTACCGGAGTCCAGGCCAAGGAATAGAGAAATTCGGGTACGGCCACCTGGAGCAGCGCCGGGAGGGAGGCCGCGTGGGTGATGAGCCCCCGCAGCACCCGCAGCAGGTCCAGCAGAGCAAGGATAGCGGCGGAACAGAGCAGGCAGCCGGGAAAGGACTGGCTCAGGGCATACTGGGCGAGGGCCCCAATGGCCATGCCGGCCAGGGCCATCCCAAGCACCAGGCCGCCAAAGCCTCCGGGGTAGGCCAGCTCCCACAGCAGGCCGACCGCCATTCCAAAGCCCGCTCCGGCATAGGCCCCCTCCAGCACCGCCACAGCGGCTGCCGCCACAGGCAGCAGCATGGGTGTTACGCCAAAGAGGGGGTACCGAGGCAGGATATAGTCGTCCAGCAGCCACAGGGGCAGCAGGCCCAGGGCATAGACAAACCACTTGTGGATCAGGTCACGTCGGGTCAAATGAAACGCTCCTTACTGGGTAGGGCGGCCACAGGCCGCGCCTACTCCTGGATATCAAAGTCTTTGATGACGAATACCTCAACTAAGGAGGACAGGTCGGCGTCAGGGACCACCACGGCATAGCGGGTCATCCCAGAAGGGTCGGTAAAGACGCCCTCCACCTGACCCACCACCAGCCCGGAAGGATACACGTCCCCCTTGCCGGAGGTGAGCACCTCGTCCCCAGACACCAACTGAGCGCTGTGGGGGAGGTAACTCAGCTTCAGACGGCCCTGGCCCATCAGGGCAAAGTCTCCCTCCAGCACCCCGGCGCTGTACGTTCGGGTGACGATGCCCCCAATCTCAATGTCTGTGTTGATAATTGTGGAGACGGTGGACCAGTTCAGCCCCACCTTGGACACAACTCCCACCAGCACGCCGGTGGAGGTCACGACGCAGTCGCCCGCCTCCACGCCGGCGGAGGTGCCTTTGCTGATGGTCAGTGTGGATGCCCAGTTGTCAGTGGAGCGCCCAGTAACCCGCGCGGACTCAAAGACGAAGTCCTCACGTTTGGCCTGGAGGTCCAGCAGCTCCCGCAGGCGCTCGTTTTGCTTGGCGGCCTCCTGCCCCTCTCGAACCTGGTCCTCCAGCTCGGCCACCTGGGCCCGCAGGCTGTCCAGCTCCTCCTGGATCTGGCCATAGCGGAATACATAGTTATATACTCCCTCCGCCCAGTCAGCGGCGGCAGCAATGCCATTTCGTATGGGGCTGGTGACCGTGTTCACCACGTTGGACAGGGGGTCGGCATTGCCGCCCATAAAGGCGGTGCCCACCCCGATCAGAATGGTCAGCAGCAAGGCGATGATGACCAGCAGGATCCCGTTCTGGCGGAGAAAATCTTTCACGTTCCTTGCTCCTTTTTCGCGGCCATGGACAGTGTGTCCACTCCAAACCGGGCCAGCATCCGGCCCAGCCGGCAGACCGGCAGGCCCATCACATTATAGTAGTCCCCGGAGATGCCCTCTACAAGCACACTGCCGTACCCTTGGATGCCGTAAGCCCCCGCCTTGTCCATGGGCTCTCCAGTGGCCAGGTAGTGGTCGATATCCCCTTGGGACAGGGGGCGGAAGCGGACAGAGGTGGCCTCGTGCTCCGTGGCGGTCCGGCCACCGGAAAAGAGGGTGACGCCGGTGTATACCATATGCTCCCGACCGGACAGAGCGGAGAGCATCCGGACCGCCTCCTCCCGGCTGTGGGGCTTGCCCAGCACCAGCCCGCCCACAGATACCACCGTATCAGCGGCGATGACCAGGCCGTCCGGGTGGGCGGCGGCGACTTCCGCGCACTTCTGGCGGGACAGCTCCTCCACCAGCCGGTCCGGAGACAGCGAAGGGTCCATGACCTCCTCCCCTTGCGCAGGAATGATGTCAAATTCAGCGACCCCCATCCGCTCCAGCAGCTCCCGCCGCCGGGGGGATTGAGAGGCGAGGATGATACGCATAACAAAACCCCTTGGTGAGAAAATAGGTGGGAGGATTCATCCCTCCATCTGGGCCTCCTCCGGCCCATTTGTCAGAGAGCCGGTGACGTGGATGGAGTGCCCCCAGAACAGGTCCCCGTCGTTGAACCAAAATTCGAAGGCTCCGTCCTCATAGATCTGAATGGCGTCCAGTTCCATGCGCTCCATGAACTGCTCCTGGGTGATCTCCG
>JAHZFC010000200.1:2515-3300 GCA_019421525.1 Clostridiales bacterium | reverse complement strand
CTCAAACTGAGGGATGTGGGACTTGACCACCTTGATCAGCTCCCGGGTGTGGTCCATGCCGGCGACGGTGTCCTTCATGCCGACGATGTTGGGATGGATCTTGGCCAGGGCCAGCACGGTCTCCGGGGGGATGGTGTAGCCGGTGTTGTCCGGGAAGTTGTAGATGTAGATGTTGCCGTGGATCTGCTGGGCCAGCCGGTCATAGTACTGCAGCAGGGCGGCGGCGTCAAAGTGGAAATAGTAGGGGGGCAGGATCATGACGGCGTCGGCGCCTGCGTCCAGGCAGAAGTTGGAAAAGCTGACGATCTCGTCCGCCACCATGTGGCTGGTGCCGATGATCAGCTTCACCCGGTGATCCACTGTTTCGATGGCGAATTTGGCCATCTCCCGGCGCTGGTCCATGGGCATGGCGAAGAACTCACTGCTGCTGCCCTCCACCAGGATGCCGTCCACGCCCTGGTCGATCAGGTTGTTGAAGAGCCGCTCCTGGCTGACCAGGTCCAGGGTGCCGTCCTCGTTGAAGAGGGTGATGGCCGGCGTCAGATATGCTGCGTTCATAGTATTCGTGTCCTCCTTAATCGGGTCCGGGGCCCGGAGCCCCGGTGTGGCTTGCTGTACACACGGAAAGATGCGGGAGCCGCCGGATGCATGGATGGTCCTGCGGCACAGGCACAGTCCGGGGGCCGTCCCCGCCTTGCGGGAGCGGCCCCCGGATCATTCTGCCTGAAAAAGCGTCGAGCGGGCTAGGCCGCTGCCTCTTACTTGCCGAAGGCGCCCACGTCGGC
>JAHZFC010000200.1:0-2505 GCA_019421525.1 Clostridiales bacterium | reverse complement strand
ATAGGTGTCGCAGGAGTAGCCGATGAACTTCACGCCCAGATCGCGCCACTTCATGCCGCCCTCCACAGTGTCGGCAAAGCAGCCCAGCTTCACGCCCTTGGCGTTGGCCTTGGCGATGATGCCCTTGATGCACTCCACCACCTCGGGGTGGTCGATCTCGCCCACGTGGCCCAGGGAGCTGGACAGGTCGTAGGGGCCCACGAACACCACGTCCACGCCGGGCACGTCCAGGATCTCGTCCAGGTTCTCCACGGCCTTCTTGCCCTCGGCCTGCAGGATCACCACGGTGTCCTGGGCCTTGGAGAAGTACTCGCTGCCGGGCACGGCGCCGAAGCCGGCGGAGCGGACGAAGCGGCAGGTGCCCCGGGTGCCCACAGGGGAGAACTTGGCGGCGGAGACGGCGGCCCGGGCCTGCTCGGCGGTGTCGATCTGGGGGATCATGATGGCGCCGGCGCCCACGTCCAGGGCCTGGTCGATCCAGATATCGCTGCCCCGGGGCACCCGGACCACCGGGCACACGCCTGCCACATTGGCGGCGCGGATCAGGTGGGGCAGGGTCTGGAAGGTGGTGGTGCCGTGCTCCATATCCAGCAGCACGAAGTCATAGCCGGCGTAGCCGGCGGCCTCCACAAAGGCGGGGTCGGTGCCGATCATGAAGGGGCCCAGGGCACCCTTTTCGGAGTCCATGGCGGCCTTGAAACGAGCAACGCTGTCCATCGTGGGCATATTCACAGAATACATTGCGATCATCCTTTCTTGCGAACCTGCGGCATTTCGCCGCGCAGCTCTGATTCTCCAATTTTATCCCCTGGCAGCAGGCTTGTCAACCTGCGGCAGGCAAGGGGTCAGGCCTTGTACTGGGTGTCATAGTCCCAGGGGGCGCCGCCGCAGAGGCAGCCGCCGTCGATGTGGTACGCCTGGCCGGTCATGTAGCTGGAAGCGTCGGAGGCCAGCAGGATGGCCATGCCCACCAGCTCGTCCGGATCACCGGGACGCCTCATGGCGATGCGCTCCCGCAGCCAGGGGGCCCGGGTGGGGTGGTCCCAGGTGACCTGGGTCAGGTCCGTCAGGATGTGGCCGGGGCTGATGGCGTTGGCCCGGATGCCGTACTGGGCAAACTCCACGGCCATGGCCCGGGTCAGGGCCACCACGCCGCTCTTGGTGGCGCCGTAGACAGAGCAGCCGCCCAGCATCCCCTCGTCGTTGTGGGAGCCGATGTTGATGATGCTGCCGGTGCGGCGCTTGTACATCTCCCGGGCCACCGCCTGGCTCATGAAGAACAGGCCCTTCAGGTTGGTGTTCATGATGCGGTCGTAGTCCGCCTCCTCCACGTCCAGAAGGCCCTCCCGCTCGTTGACGCCGGCCACGTTGAACAGCACGTCGATCTTGCCGTACCGGGCCATGACCTCGTCCACACAGGCGTGGATGCTGTCCAGGCTGGTGACGTCCAGCTGGTGAACGGAGGCGGTGCCGCCCTCGGCGTTGATCTTGTCCGCCAGAGGCTGGCACTTGGCCGGGGTGCGGTTGCACATGGCGACCTCCGCGCCGGCCCGCAGCAGGCCCTCGCTGATGGCCAGGCCGATGCCGCCGCCGGCGCCGGTCACCACGATGGTCTTGCCCTCCAGGCCGAAGAGAGAGCCGAGATAGCTGTCACTTTTGATTGCCATAACCTTTCATCCTTTCCAGAGCTGCCGCTGTTTGGGCCGGAACCGCGTCCGCCCCGGCCGTTTGGGGCCGGGGCGGGGCGAATCAGCTGAAACGCGGACACCGGCAGTTTGTCAAATTATCCCGCAGGCGCGGTCCCTGCCGCCGGAGCGGGGGAGCCGCTGCGGAAGCCGTGTCGTTTCGTTCCGTATGTGCTTACTCCAGGCCGGCGCCCTTCATAGCGGACAGGGCGTGGTCGGTGTAGAGCTTGTAGAAGCCCTTCCGGGGCTCCCGGGGGATGATGCCGGCCTTGGAGCGCTCCTCCAGGACCTTGGTGGCCTCCTCCACAGAGCAGGGGACACCGTGGATGCCGGTGAGGTTGATGGTGCGGTTCTCCACGCTGTAGGAGATCAGGTCGCCCTCCTCGATGAAGGCGATGGGACCGCCGGCGGCAGCCTCGGGACTGACGTGGCCGATGGCGGCGCCGCGGGTGGCGCCGGAGAAGCGGCCGTCGGTGATCAGGGCCACGGAGCCGTTGATCCGCTCGTCGCAGACGATGGCCTCGGTGGTCATCAGCATCTCGGGCATGCCGCAGCCGCGGGGGCCCTCATAGCGGATGATGACCACTTCACCGGGATTGATCTTGTTCTCCACCACGGCGTCATGGGCGTCCTCCTCGCTGTTGAAGACGCGGGCCACGGCGTTGACCACCTCGCGCTGGTTCATGGCGCAGGCGGAGTACTTCAGCACGGAGCCCTCGGGGGCGATGTTGCCCTTCAGGATGGCCACGGAGCCCTTCTCGGGGGCCTTCTCCACGGGGAAGATCACCTGGTCGCGGGTCAGGCCGTAGTTGGCCAGATA
>JAHZFC010000199.1 GCA_019421525.1 Clostridiales bacterium | reverse complement strand
TCATCTCCCCGATGTCCGCCCCGGCCACAAAGGAGCGGCCCGCGCCGGTGAGGATCACCACCCGCACGTCGTCAGCCTGTTCCACCTTGGTGATGGCCTCGTCCAGATCGCACAGCACCTGGCTGTTCAGGGCGTTGAGGGCCTCCTGCCGGTCGATGGTGAGCACCGCCACCTGGTCCTTCTGCTCGTACTTGACAAATGACATGGTGTTTGCCTCCTTACACAAGAATCGTGATTTTTTTATCAACAATGTCCCAAATATATACGTTAATTTTTTAACAATGCATTTTTCAAGAAAAAGCGGCTCGTCTTGTTAGTTTTTTAACAACTCTGCCGCTTGGATCGCCGTTTCTGGCGGTCTGTTCATCCTTCTGGTGTTAGTATACCTGTAACGTGAAAAAAAAGCAAGCAAACTTCGTTAAACCTTTAACGGCTTACCGCCGATTTTTCCCGCGATCTTCTCTGCTTTTTTAGCGAGATCTCACAAAGCGCCTTCTTTCAGCCTGGTTTTGGCCATTTTTCCCTTTTCAAGAGCCAAAACCGGCGTCCCCCGGGCCCTTCTCCTCCAGGCTCCCGCAGGGCCACGGGTCCGGCTGCGCAGGACTGCGGTGCCCGGACCTATGGCATGGTGAGGATGGCCTCCTCCACCACCTGGAAGTGCCGCCATATGCCCTGGATGGCCGCGTTCTCGTCGCCCTCTGCCAAAGCCTGGACGATCTCCAGGTGGGCGTCGTGGAGCTGCCGGGCCTGGTCCTCATCCCCCACGATGCGCACATACATGGTGCCGATGAAGCGGTTCACCGTGGCCACCATCGCCCGGAACAGGGACCGCAGCAGCAGGTTGCCCGACGCCTCGCAAAGGAGCATATGGAACTGCTGGTCCATCAATGCCCCCTTCTCCGGGTCCGGCTCGTCCGCCATCCGCTGGGCCAGTCCCTTCAGCCGCTCCAGCTGGCCGGGCAGGATCCGGGTGGCCGCCAGCCGGGCGGTCTCGCTCTCCAGGCCCCGGCGCAGCTGGCTGACCTGGAGGTAGTTGGTCTCTCCCAGCAGCAGCATCATCTCAAAGCTGGCGCTGAGGTTGCCCTCCAGGTCGCAGGAGATGTAGTTGCCCGCCCCCTGGATGCTGGACACGAACCCCATCAGGCTCAGGGTGCGCACCGCCTCCCGAACGGAGTTGCGGCTCACCCCCAGCTGCTCGGCCAGCTCCCGCTCCGGCGGCAGGCGCTCGCCACGCTTCAGGTTGCCCCGGCGGACCTCCGATCTGATGTAGTCCAGCACCCTTTCATAGGCCCGCTCGCCCTTGACTACGTTTTCTTTGATAGCTGTCTCCTCCCTTCCCCGCTGGGAAAGGCCGACGGCATGGCCGCCCCAGTTCCTTTGCCCCGGGTGGCGGCATGGCCGGCTCATCAAAAGCCGGCCATGCCATGTCTGGTCCTATCTGTCGATGATCCGAGCTCACTTCACGCCCATCCAGCCGGAGATGACCATCCGCTGGACCTCGCTGGTTCCCTCGTAGATCTCCGTGATCTTGGCGTCCCGCATCATGCGCTCGAAGGGGTACTCCCGGCTGTAGCCGTAGCCGCCCACCAGCTGCACGCACTCCCGGGTGACCTGGTTGGCCACGTCGGAGGCGAAGAGCTTGGCCATGGCGGCCAGGTGGCTGTACGGCTCGCCGTCCTGCTTGGCCTGGGCCGCGCGGTAGACCAGCAGCCGGGCGGCGTCCACCTTGGTCTGCAGGTCGGCCAGCTGGAACTGGGTGTTCTGGAACTGGCTGATGCGCTTGCCGAACTGGATGCGCTGCTGGACATAGGGGATGGTCTGGTCGATGCACCCCTGGGCGATGCCCAGGGACTGGGCGGCGATGCCGATGCGGCCGCCGTCCAGGGTCATCATGGCGATCTTGAAGCCCTTGTCCCGCTCGCCCAGCAGGTTCTCCTTGGGCACCACGCAATCCTCGAAGATCAGCTCGCAAGTGGAGGAGCCCCGGATGCCCATCTTCTTCTCATGGGCGCCCACCCTGAAGCCGGGGGTGCCCTTCTCCACGATGAAGGCGGAGATGCCCTTGTTGCCCTTCTCCTTGTCGGTCATGGCGAAGATGACGAACACGTCAGCATATCCGGCGTTGGTGATGAAGATCTTGGAGCCGTTGAGCAGCCAGTGGTCGCCCTTGTCCTCGGCGGTGGTCTTCTGCATGGCGGAATCGGTGCCGGCGCCGGGCTCGGTCAGGCCGAAAGCCCCCAGCCACTCGCCGGAGCACAGCTTGGGCAGATACTTCTGCTTCTGCTCCTCAGTGCCGAACTGGTAGATGGGCCAGCAGCACAGGCTGGTGTGGGCGGACACCATGACGGAGGTGGTGGCGCAGTGCTTGGCCAGCTCCTCACAGCAGGCGATGTAGGTCAGGTAGCTCATGTCCGCCCCGCCGTACTCCTCGGGGAAGGGCACGCCCATCATGCCCATCTCGCCCAGGGCATGCCAGGTCTCCTCGGGGAAGCGCTCGTCCTCGTCCACCTCGGCGGCCTTGGGGGCCACCTCCTTGACACAGAAATCCTTGAGCATGTCAAGGATGTCCTGTTCTTCCTCGGTAAAGTGAAAATTCATAACTCATCTCTCCTTAATCTCAGGCCGCCGTTTCATGCGGCGTTCGTATGGAAAGCTATGGCCAAAGACTTCACCCTTGGCCCTTTCAAGGACTGCGTCCTTGAGGAGGTATCCAAAGGCTGTCGCCTTTGGGAATGGTTTTTCCCGACCCCATTTCTTTTGTCTTGCCAAAAGAAACGGTAGAGAAAGCCGTCCCCGGCTTTCCGGGGCAAGGTTTCGCCTTGCGGCGAGTTTCTTTTTGTTCGCCCAAAAGGAAACCAAAAATGCGCCGGGGGTTGGGCGCGGAGGAACTTCAAGCGCCAAGGGCGCGCTTTCGTTCTAAGCGCCTGCACCCCCGGACCCCCGTTTTTACGGGGGCCCAGGATAGGGTGGTGCACCGTCCTGTTTCCGGCGTTGGGGTAAGCCGATGTTCCCTACTCCCATTTTCCGCTGCCGCTCCAATGGCAGTCGCAGGACCCCGCCGGGCCCTCGGGACACGCCTGCTCACAGCAGGTGCCCGCACCAGGCGCTCTACCGAGGGCCGCAGGCACCGCTCTATTTCCGCCCGAACCAGGCGCTGTTGGGTAGACTGTCGGCACTACAAACCGGTGTGATGGAGCGGCAGCGGAAAGCGGCGCTTCGGGTGTCCTGACTTTGCGCGCCGGATGGGGTTCGGCGCGTTACTTGGATGGGCCTTCGTAAAACCGGGGGTCCGGGGGAAAGGACGCTAAGGACCTAGGCCACTCGGCTGG
>JAHZFC010000198.1 GCA_019421525.1 Clostridiales bacterium | reverse complement strand
GGAGATGATGGGATAGTTGTCGGCGAACTTCTTCCACATGTTGACCATCTGCTGCTTGGTCATGGTCTTTTTGGCCTTGGGCAGGTCGTAGCAGCCGGTCTCCTCGTTGTACCACTCGGAGGTGGCCGCGTCGATGGCGATCATGAAGTCCTCACCGGGCTTGTAGCCGGCCTCCTCGATGGCCTTGACGATGACCTTCAGCGCGTCCTCATCCTTCTTCAGGTTGGGGGCATAGCCGCCCTCGTCGCCCACGCCGGCGGCGGGGGTACCGTTCTCCTTCAGGACGGTCTTCAGGGTGTGGAAGACCTCGGCGCAGCGGCGCAGAGCCTCGCGGAAGGAGGGGGCGGAGACAGGCATGATCATGAACTCCTGGATCTCCACGTTGTTGGTGGCGTGAGCGCCGCCGTTGAGGATGTTCATCATGGGCACGGGCAGGGTCTTGGCGTTGACGCCGCCGATATAGTTGTACAGGCTGGTGCCCAGGGACTCGGCGGCGGCCTTGGCGCAGGCCAGGGAGGCGCCCAGGATGGCGTTGGCGCCCAGACGGGACTTGTTGGCCGTGCCATCCAGGTCGATGAGCAGCTTGTCGATGGCGGGCTGGTCCAGCACGTTCATGCCCACCAGGGCCTCGGCGATCTCGGTGTTCACATTGGCAACGGCCTTCTCCACGCCCTTGCCCAGGTAGCGGCTCTTGTCGCCGTCCCGGAGCTCACAGGCCTCATAGATGCCGGTGGAGGCGCCGGAGGGGACCGCGGCGCGGCCAACCACGCCGTCGTCCAGGGTGACCTCCACCTCGACGGTGGGGTTGCCGCGGGAGTCCAAAATTTCGCGGCCTACGACGTCAACGATCTCGATCATGCTTTTCATGGGTATCGATCTCCTTTCTAAAGTAAAAGGGGGTATGCAGCGGGCGGTCTCCCGCCCAGGGGTAACAGAAAAATAACGCAGGGGATGGGGCACACAGCGGCGCGGGGCCGGGATGAGCCCGTTATTTCAGGATCAGCGTTTCGCCGGTCATCTCTTCGGGCTTGTTCAGGCCCATGAGGTCCAGCATGGTGGGGGCCAGGTCGGCCAGGCGGCCGTCCCGCAGCTTCACATCCGCCCCCACGATGCAGCAGGGCACCAGGTTGGTGGTGTGGGCGGTGAAGGGGGCGCCGTCGGCGTCCAGCATATGCTCGGCGTTGCCGTGGTCGGCGGTGATGATGGACACGCCGCCCATCTTGGCCGTGGCCTCCACCACCCGGGCCACGCCGTCGTCCACCGCCTCGGCGGCCTTGACGGCAGCGGAGAACACCCCGGTGTGGCCCACCATGTCGCAGTTGGCGAAGTTCAGGATGACCACGTCGTACTTGCCGCTCTCGATGCGGCGCACCGCCTCGGCGGTCACCTCGGGCTCGCTCATCTCGGGCTGGAGGTCATAGGTGGCCACCTTGGGGGAGGGGATGAGGCACCGGTCCTCCCCGGGGAAGACCCGCTCCTCGCCGCCGTTGAAGAAGAAGGTGACGTGGGCGTACTTCTCCGTCTCGGCGATGCGCAGCTGGGTCAGCCCCAGCTGGGACAGGTACTCGCCGAAGATGTTGTGGAGCTTTTCCCGGGGATAGGCCACGGTGACATTGGGCATGGCCGCGTCGTACTCGGTGGTGCACACGAACTGCACCGGGAAGTAGCCCAGCCGGCGGGGGAAGCCGTCGAAGCCCGGGTCCACGAAGGCCCTGGTGATCTCCCGGGCCCGGTCGGGCCGGAAGTTGAAGAAGATCATGGAGTCCCCTTCGCTGACGGTGGCGTCCTCCACGCAAACCACGGGGACCATGAACTCATCGGTGACATTGCGCTCGTAGGACAGGGCCACCGCGGCGGCGGGATCGTCCTCAAAGGGGGCGTCGGCATACACCATGGCGGCGTAGGCCCGCTCCAGCCGTTCCCAGCGGCTGTCCCGGTCCATGGCGTAGTACCGGCCCATGACCGTGGCGAGCTTGCCCACGCCCAGCTCCCGGAGCTTGGCCTGGAGCTGCTCCACATAGCCCTTGCCCGAGGTGGGGGGCACATCCCGCCCGTCCAGGAAGCAGTGGACGTAAACCTGGGTGAGCCCCCGCTCCTTAGCCATGTCCAGCAGGGCGAACAGGTGCTCGATGTGGGAGTGGACGCCGCCGTCGCTGAGGAGCCCCAGCAGGTGCAGGGCGGTGCCCTTCTCCTTGCAGGCGTCCATGGCATGGACGTAGGCGCTGTTCTGGAAGAACCGCCCCTCTTTGATGTCCAGGGTGATCCGGGGCAGGTCCTGGAACACCACCCGGCCAGCGCCGATGTTGGTGTGGCCCACCTCGCTGTTGCCCATCTGCCCGTCGGGCAGGCCCACGTCCAGCCCGGAGGCGGACAGCTTGCAGCAGCTGTTTTCCGCGAACAGCCGGTCCAGGTGGGGGGTGTTGGCGGTGGCGATGGCATTGTCCCCCGGCGCGGTGGAGGAGGACAGGCCAAAGCCATCCATGATGATGAGAGTCGTTGGAGTTTTCATAGACAAAGCCTTTCCATAAAAGATGCGGGAAGCTCCGGCGCTTCTTATTCCTGGTTGGCGGCGTTGATGATAGCCATAAAATCGTCCGGCTTCAGGGAGGCCCCGCCGATCAGGCCGCCGTCCACGTCGGGCTGGGAGAGCAGCTCGGCGGCATTCTTGGCGTTCATGGAGCCGCCGTACTGGATGGTGACAGCCCGGGCCACCCGGGCACCGTGCATCTTGCGGATGACCGCCCGGATGTGGGAGCACACTGCGCCGGCCTGGTCGGCGGTAGCAGTCTTGCCGGTGCCGATGGCCCAGATGGGCTCGTAGGCGATGACCACCCGGCGCACCTGGCTGGCGGTGAGACCGGCCAGGGCCACCTTCACCTGATAGGAGATGTGGTCCTCGGTGACCCCCAGCTCACGCTGCTCCAGGCTCTCGCCCACGCAGACGATGGGGCGCAGGCCGGCCTCCAGGGCGGCGTGGACCTTCTTGTTGACGGTGAAGTCGGTCTCGTTATAATACTGCCGCCGCTCGGAGTGGCCGATGATGACGTACTTGGCCCCCACGTCCTTGAGCATCTCGGCGGTGATCTCGCCGGTGTAGGCGCCGGAGGCCTCGTAGTGGCAGGTCTCGCCGCCGATGGCCACCCGGGTGTCCTTGAACAGCCGGACGGCGCCGGGGATGTTGACGGCGGGGACGCACAGCACCACCTCGCACCACTTGTGCTTGCCCAGCTGGGGCTTGATGGCCTCGGCAAAGGCCTTTGTCTCGGTGAGGGTCTTGTTCATCTTCCAATTGCCTGCGATGATGGTCTTGCGGTACTTCAAGTTCATTGGGAAGGAACTCCTTTCTATGT
>JAHZFC010000197.1 GCA_019421525.1 Clostridiales bacterium | reverse complement strand
CCCGGATGTCAGTTTTTCGTTTCATGCTTGTGCTCCTTCTTTCGCTGGTTTTGCTCCTCATTCAGTGCCAAGATGGGCCGCTCCCGTACGTCCCAGCCGTAGTTCCAGCCGTCGCTCTTCTCCATGAACCACCGGGCGAAGTAGAGGAAGGGGACCAGACCGTAGTTGTCATGGACACAGTAGACCTTGGTGGGGCCGTCGTCCAGCTCCAGGGACCGGTCCCGGAGCAGCTGGCAGTCCACCAGGCCTGGCAGCAGCCCCTCCACCTGCTCCAGGGGCAGGCCCGCCTGCTTGGCCAGGGCGGAGGGGGTGTAGTAGCTGAACTTTTTGTGATAGAGAAAGAGAAGCAGCTCCAGGCAGCCCTCCTTGGCCAGCAGACGAAACAGCTTCCGATAGTCGTCGTTGGGGGCGAAGTGGACCTCATACCCCTCCGGCGGCTCGGGCAGCAGCAGGTACATGGGGAAGTCCTCGGCGATCACACCCAGGATCATCCCCTCATCAGTGTTGAACTGGGAGCGAAGCCAGACCAAGTCGTTGCCCGGCAGATCGGTCAAATAGCAGGTGGCCGCCACCGATCTGCCCTCATCGCTGTTCCGGTATTGAGCGTCCATGTAGAGGCCCAGCAGATTGGTGGCCAGCAGATGGAACAGCCGGCCCATCCGTTCCTCCCTGGGGATGGTCTGGAGCCACTGGGTGAACAGCCGGTCCATATCCTGGGGAGCGGCCTCCCCCCGGCCGAACAGGGCGTCGATGGTCACCCCAAGCCGGTCGGCCAGGGTGGGCAGCAGCTCCACATCGGGCGCGCCCCCCTTTTCCCATTTGCTCACCGCCTGGGCGGACACCCCCACCAGCTGGCCCAGCTGCTCCTGGGTCAGGCCCCGCTCCTTCCGCAGCTGGGCGATGCGTTCACTCAAACAACAATTCATCTGATCACCACATTTCATCTGATGGTTGTATCATATCAAAAATAATGGTTGAAATCAACGGAGAGGAAATTGCAAAAATACAACCATGGGTTGTATCAGAGGCGGTGTGCGGTCATAGACGAGGACACACCGCCTCTGAGATCGTTCCCTGCCGGGAGAGAGGGAAAGTTTCTCTTGCGCCGGGGCGGCGGAACGGGTATCATGGAGAAAAGACAAGAGAGGGGATCGTGTATGGACATTCAGAAGATCTTGGCGGCGGTGGACCACACCCTGCTCCGGCCGGAGGCCACCTGGGAGGAGATCCGGCAGATCTGTGACGACGGCGCGGCCTGCGGCTGTGCCAGCGTGTGCATCCCGCCCAGCCATGTGGAGCGGGCGGCGGACTACCTGGGGGACAAGCTGCCGGTGTGCACCGTCATCGGCTTTCCCAACGGATACTCCACCACGACGGTGAAGTGCTTTGAGGCGGAGGACGCCGTGGCCAAAGGGGCCGGGGAGATCGACATGGTCATCGATATCGGCTGGGTCAAGGACGGCCGCTGGGAGGATATCCTCGGCGAGATCCGGGCGGTGAAGGAGGCCTGCGGCGGGCATATCCTAAAGGTCATCGTGGAGACCTGTCTGCTCACCCGGGAGGAGAAGGTCAGACTGTGCCAGATCGTATCGGAGAGCGGGGCGGACTTTATCAAGACCTCCACCGGCTTCTCCACCGGCGGCGCCACCCGGGAGGACGTGGCCCTGTTCCGGGAGAATGTGGCCCCCCATGTGAAGATCAAGGCCGCCGGGGGGATATCCACCCTCCAGGACGCGGAGGACTTCCTTGCTCTGGGCGCATCCAGGCTGGGCACATCCCGGATCGTGAAGCTGGTGAAGGAAATGCAGGGCACAGGGCGCTGAGCGGTCGCCAGAACAGAAGGAGGCCGCCCGCGGCAACAGGCAGCCCATTCCAGCTCAGCAGCCGTTGGTTACAGAGTGGTTGCAGAGCTGTCACTTTTGTTTCCTAATCTCCAGATAACGGGAATAAAGTTTACATAATGCTTTGCCGAAAAGCGAAGATATGGGATGTATCATGTTGACAGGCCACACAATAGCCGATATAATGTAAACAATCGTGTTAACCTAAATTCGTTACAAATCGTGACAGGCGGGGACTATCTCATGATACGACTGATCGATGTACATAAGGAATATGAGAACGGGACGGAGGCCCTGCGGGGGATGGACCTGCGCATCGACGACGGGGAATTCGTCTTTTTGGTGGGGCCCTCGGGCTCGGGGAAGTCCACCATCATCAAGCTGCTCACCGGGGAGGTGCGGGCCACCTCGGGCCGGGTGATGGTCAACGGCTACAACCTGGGCAACATCCGAAACTGGCAGATCCCCTATATGCGCCGGACCCTGGGGGTCATCTTCCAGGACTTCCGGCTCATCGATAAAAAAACAGTGAGGCAGAATCTGGAATTTGCCATGCGGGTCATCGGGGCCTCCCGGCGGGAGATGCGCCGGAGGATCCCATATGTGCTGGACCTGGTGGGGCTCAAGGAAAAGCTGGATGTTCACCCGGACGAGCTGTCCGGCGGGGAGCAGCAGCGGGTGGCCATCGCCCGGGCCCTGATCAACAATCCGCAGATGATCATTGCAGACGAGCCCACCGGCAACCTGGACCCCCAGCGCTCTTTGGAGATCATGACGCTTTTGGAGCGCATCAATGAATTGGGCACCACCGTTCTGGTGGTCACCCACGAAAAGGAGCTGGTCAACCGCTTCTCCAAGCGGGTGGTGGCCATCGAAGAGGGCAGGATGATCAGCGACGGTCAGGGGGGCTACTACAAGCATGAAGAAGAGGATTGATTTTGGCTATTTTGTGGCAGAGGGCGCCAGGAGCATCGTGTCCCACCGGCTCATGTCCTTTGCCGCGGTGTGTATGATCGTGGCCTGTCTGGTGATCATGGGGGCCTTCTCCCTGGTGGCCCTCAATGCCGACCGGATCATGGGCCAGTTCGAGAGCGAGAACGAATTTTTGGCCTATATCGACGAGACCTATCCCGACGAGCAGATCGCCCAGCTCCAGGCTCAGGTGGAGGCGCTGGACAATGTCTCCTCCGTCACCTTCATCACCAAGGAGGAGGCCCGGGCGGACTATCTGGAGGGGCACGAGAACGACGGTCTGTACCAGTCCCTGCCGGATGAAGTGTTCCGGGACCGGTTCTCCATCCATGTGGCCGACCTGGACCTGTTCGACGAGACGGTGGACGAGGTGGCCGCCATGGATGGGATCGCGGACTACATGGCCGTGCCGGAGATCGCAGACGGCCTGGTGATGGTGCGCAACGTGGCCTCCGCCCTGGCCAGCATCCTGGTGGTGATCTTGGTGATCATCTCTTTGTTCATCATCTCCAACACCATCAAGCTGGCTACCTTCACCAGAAGGGAGGAGATCGCGATCATGAAGATGTGCGG
>JAHZFC010000196.1 GCA_019421525.1 Clostridiales bacterium | reverse complement strand
CCTCGGCGGGGAAGTTGAACATGGAGACGATCAGCATCTCGCCCACCAGGCCGCCGCCGGGAGCGCCGGAGAGGACGAAGGCGGACAGGATGGCCACGATAATGGCCATGGCATAGGTCTCCACGCCGGTGAACTGCATATCGAAGATGCCGTACAGGAAGGCGATCTTCACGATGGAGCTGAGGACGGAGCCGTCCATGTGCATGGTGCAGCCCATGGGCAGCACCAGGTCGCTGATGTCCTCAGGCACGCCGATGGAGTTGCAGGCCTCCTTGTTCACCGGAATGGTGGCAGCGGAGGACTGGGTGGCAAAGGCGGTGATGGCGGGGCGGAAGATGTGCTTGAACATGACCTTCACGCCCTGCTTGCCGCCGGCCAGGAAGGAATACAGGGGGAAGAAGATGATGAAGTACAGGGCGCACAGGGGATAGTACACCAGCATGGACCGGCCGTAGTCGCCCACGATCTCGGGACCATAGGTGGCCACCAGGTTGGCAAAGTAGGCGCCCAGGCCCAGGGGGGCGACGAACATGATGACGCCCACGAACTTCATGATGATATCGTTCAGGTTGTTCAGCAGCTTGCCCATGGGGCTCTCGTCACCGCCGCAGGCGGACACACAGAAGCCGAAGATGATGGCAAAGATGATCAGGGGCAGCATGTTGGACTTGTCCCACAGGTCGGAGAAGTCAGACACCGTCAGGCTGCTGACCAGCAGCTCGGCGGCGGTGGGGGCCTCGCTCACCTCGCTGGTGCTCATGACGATGGTGGTGCCGGCGGAGGGGCTGAACAGGTTGACCCAGACCAGCACACAGGCCGCGGCGATGAGGCCGGTGAAGATGAAGGTCCCGATGGTGGAGCCCAGCACCTTGCCCAGGCGCTTCATGTTGGCCATGCTGCCCACGGCGGAGGCGATGGACACGAACACCAGGGGCACCACGATGGTGAACAGCAGGTTCAGGAAGATGTCGCCGATGGGCTTGATGGTGGTGCCCACCGTGGGGGCGAAGGCGCCGATCAGGGCGCCGACGATGATGCCGCCCAGGATGAGGATCAGGCTTCCGTACTGCTGCCAGAAGCTCTTCTTTTCGATAGTAGCCATATCATTTCTCCTTTTTCCCTTATTCTCTATATTGCGTTTGACTGGTATGGCATGGTGTGTCTGTCTGCTGGAGTTACAGGCTGTTGACGGCGGCCTCCAGCTGTGCCATCGCCTTTTCCAGGGTGGCCCGGGGGCAGGCGGCGTTGAGCCGCATATAGCCGTTGAGGCTCCGGCCGAAGGAGCAGCCGTCGTTGAGGCCCAGCTTGGCCTCCTGGATCATGAAGTCGTGGAGCTCCTCGTTGGTCATCCCCAGCTCCCGGCAGTCCAGCCACATGAGATAGGTGGCGTCGGGGGCGTAGGTCTTGATCTTCGGGATGTGCTTTTCGCAGTAGTCCACCACATAGTCAAAGTTGGCGGAGAGATAGGGCAGCAGCTGCTCCAGCCACTCCTCGCCCTCGTTGAAGGCCGCCTCCATGGCGGTGAGGGAGAAGGCGTTGTTCCGGTGGATGTCCATGCACTGCCAGAAGTGGTCAAAGACCTCCTTCTTGTGGTGGTCGGGGAATACCACGGTGCTGGCCTGCAGACCCGCCAGGTTGAAGGTCTTGGTGCCGGAGATGCCGGTGATGACGTTGGCGGCGATCTCAGGGGACAGGGAGGCGGTGGGGATGTGCTTCTTGCCGTGGAAGATCAGGTCGGAGTGGATCTCGTCGGAGACCACCGGCACATGATACTGCAGGCACAGCTCCATCATCCGGCGCAGCTCCTCCTCCGCCCAGACGATGCCCAGGGGGTTGTGGGGAGAGCAGAGGATGAAGAGGTCCACCTCTTTCAGCTTCTCCTCAAAGTCGGCCCAGTCCACGGTCCACTTGCCGTCCTTTTCCACAAACTGGTTCTCCACCACCTTGCGGTTCCAGGCCTCGGTCATGTCGTAGAACTCGGAGTACACCGGCGTCTGGATCAGGACGCTGCCGCCCTCCGGGGTGAACAGCCGCACACAGGCGGAGATGGTCTGCACCACGCCCAGGCTGAAGCTCATGAGGCTCTGGTCGATGTCCCAGCCGTTGCGGCGCTTCTGCCAGCCGCGGATGGCCTCGAAATAGCTGTCCGGCCGGGCGGTGTAGCCCCAGATACCCTCCTCGGCCCGGGCCTTCAGGGCGTCGATGACGGGCTGCGCGGTCTTGAAATCCATGTCTGCGATCCACAGCGGGATCACATCCTCCGTGCCGAATTTCTTCTTCCGTTCGTCGTATTTGGCGGAGCGGTTCTGAGAACGATCCACAACGGTGTCGAACTGATAAGTCATAATCCTCCATCCTTTCCGCGGCAGTTTATGCGCTGATGCCTGTGTTATAAAGCAAAAATTGTGCCAAAAACAGGAAAGCCTGCGATGAAGCCCGGAAAAGGATCAAAAAGCGGGACGACAATCGGAGTTCTCTACAAAAAAGGACCGGACAGTTTTAGCAAAACGCCGAAACTGTCCGGAACAAATTTTTTCGGGGAAAATGGATGTCCAAATTGTTAATTGGTTTTATTGGTCATTTAATAGAATGAATATGCCCATTTTCATACAGGCGGCGGCCATCGGCCGTCAGCTGGCTGCCGCCGCGGCCCCGGCTGATCCGGACCAGCCCCTGCTCCGCCATCTGGGCCAGGACGCTTCGGATCTCCTGCTGGGAGGTGGGGAGAAAGGCTTCGCGGGCCAGCTGCAGCAGCCGCTCCCGGCCGATGGGCTGCCGGTCTTCTGATGCCCGGTACAGCTGCTCCAGCACGAAATGGAACACCTCGGAGGGCTCCGGCGGCACAGCCGGCGCCCCGGTCTGTTCGGAGATGGGTTTGCCCGCCCGATGGAACACCGTGGGCGGCAGATCCTCCATGGTGATGGGGTCATGGCCGGTGTAGAGGAAGTACTCCACCACGTTCCGCAGCTCCCGGATATTACCCGGCCAGGCATAGGATCTCAGGAACTCCCGGACCTGGGGGGACAGGCGGAAGCAGGTCCCCAGCTCCTGCTGAAAATGCGCCAGGATCAGGAACAGGTCATTTCCCCGGGCGGACAGGGGCGGGATCTCAACAGGAAGGGTGCTGAGACGGTAATAGAGATCCCTGCGGAAGGTGCCCTCCGCCACCTTCTGCTCCAGAGACTCGTTGGTGGCGGCCACGATCCGTACGTCGATGGGGATGATGGTGGTGCCGCCCACCCGCATGATCTCCCGTTCCTGCAGGACCCGCAGCAGCTTGATCTGCAATGCCGGACTCATGCCCTCCACCTCGTCCAGGAACAGCGTTCCCTGGTGGGAGATCTCCAGCAGGCCCAGCCGTCCGCCCTTTTTGGCGCCGGTGAAGGCCCCCTCCTCATAGCCGAAGAGCTCGCTCT
>JAHZFC010000195.1:2473-3437 GCA_019421525.1 Clostridiales bacterium | reverse complement strand
GGGCAGCCCTTCCTGGTGGTTGGCTACTACAAGCCCATGGACATCCAGTATTGGCCGGAGATGGACAATGTCATTATCATCCCCTACACCTTCAACCGGACCATGAACAAGAACAATACCATCGACTCCTACGTGGTCAAGGCAAAGAGTGCCGCTGCTACCACCCAGGCCATGACCCTGCTGGACGCCTATCTGTCCGGGATGTTCCCCAAGGACGAGAACGGCAACATGGCAAACGGGAGTTACTATATCAACAGCGACAACAGCTCGGCCGAGGAGATGGAAAACGCCAGCCTGATGCAGTCCCTGGTGCTGGGGGCCATCGCCGGCATCTCCCTGCTGGTGGGCGGCATCGGCATCATGAACATCATGCTGGTTACGGTCACAGAACGTACCAGGGAAATCGGTATCCGAAAGGCCATCGGTGCCGAGCGCAGCAGTATCATCACCCAATTCCTTATTGAAGCGGCGGTGATCTGCGGCATCGGAGGCCTCATTGGTATTGGCATTGGCTATGTGGGTACTATGATCGCGGGAAAACTGATGGAGAACGTGTTTGAGGGGATGATCCTGACTCCGGACCCCATGATCGCCATTGGGGCCTTCCTGTTCTCCGTGGTGCTGGGCATCCTCTTTGGTATGTTCCCAGCCATTAAGGCCTCTGGCCTGCAGCCTGTGGAGGCTCTGCGGGCGGACTAGCCTGCGGCAAAGTCCGCTTTATTTGGGAACCCCGGCCGGGCCGGGCCCTCATTACACGTCCTGCCTCTCGTTTCTGACCGTGCCCTCTCAGCTGAGACCACGGCCGGGGGGCGGATGAAAAGGAGAGATAACATGAAATTGAAACGATTGATTTCTTGGCTGCTGGCCTCTGCCCTGGCCGCCTCTCTGGCAGTTATGCCCATCGGGGCGGCCGGCACCTCCTCCTTCGGCGATATCTCCGACCGGGAGACCGCCGTCAACGCTT
>JAHZFC010000195.1:605-2463 GCA_019421525.1 Clostridiales bacterium | reverse complement strand
AAACGGCACCCTGACCAGGGCTGAGTTTTGCACCATGGTAGTCAAGTTTATGCAGCAGGGGGATCAGGTCCCCATCCACGCCACCCGCACTATCTTCTCCGACGTTACCTCCAAGCACTGGGCCCAGGGCTATGTGAACCTGGCCGCCAGCCTGACGGTCAAGGACGGGGAGCGGGAGGTCCCCCTGATCTCCGGTGTGGGTGATGGACGCTTCCAGCCAGACGAGAAGATCACCCAGGCCCAGGCGGCCACCATTTTGATTCGGGTGCTGGGCTACTCCAGCGAGCAGGCGGGAGCCGTCTGGCCCCAGAGCTATATGAACCTGGCTGAGTCCATCGGGTTGAGCGACGGCCTGCCCAGCGACTATAACGCCGCTCTGACCCGTGGCCAGGCCGCCCAGTTGTTTGTCAACGCCCTGAGCTGCAAGAATGGAGAGGGCAGCGACTACTATACGACACTGGGCAAGGCCCAGGAGGACACCATCATCCTGGCGGTCAATGTGGAAACGGACGACGGAACCTCGGACGGGGCCATCCGGACCACGGCCAACAAGGAGTCTGAGGCATACCTGCCCGCCGAGGGAGAGGGCAACCCCTACGCCCTCCAGGGCAAGCGGGGGGCCCTGGTGCTCAATGACAAGGATGAGATCGTCACCTTTGTCCCTGACGACAGCAGCGCCACCACCATCATCCTGTCTGGCGACGCCCAGCCCAGCTATGTGAAAGCCAGCGGCGGCAGCCAGTACACCATGTCCAAGGATACCCTGCTCTATACCGCCGACGCCACAGAGGGAAAGAGCTATATGGAGGGCTACTCCGTCCTGAAGTCGGGCACCCAGATCACCATGTATTCCGAGCGGGGCAAGATCGTGGCGGTTTACGCCAGCGGCAGCGCCTCCTCCATCGACTCCGACGCCGTGGTAGTCATGGGCAGCCCCAGCACCGCCATGTTCCACCAGCTCACCGGCGGCGCCACTAACTTCAACATCCAAAAGGGCCGTCAAACCATCACCATGTCCCAGATCCAGCCCTACGATGTGGTGACCTATGACAGCATGAGCAATACCCTGATCGTATCTGACCTGAGGCTGACCTGCATCTATGAGAACGCCAGTCCCAACTCCAAGGCGCCTACGGAGATCGAGGTGCTGGGCCATACCTTCGAGGTGCTGGACAGCGCCTGGGAGATGACCGGGGATTACAAGGTGGGCGACCAGGTCACCCTGCTCCTCACCGCTGACGGCAAGGTGGCTGGTATGGCTGCCCCCAGCGGAAAGACACGCTCTACCGCCATCGGCATGGTGGACAGCGGCAAGGCCACGGTGTTCCTCCCCAACGGCGGCACCCTGGAGCTGTCCGGCACCATCAGCAACGCCGACAACTTGGCCGACCAGCTGGTCACCATCTCCTCTGGCGCCAAGGGTAAGATCAGCGCCAGCAAACTGTCCTCCAAGTCCACCTCCGGCCAGTTCCTGGTGGAGGAGGGGAAGCTGGGCAGCTATACCGTCAGCGCCGGCGTCCAGATCTATGAGCAGGTCAGCGGCGGTGCCATGGTGAAGCTGGACCCCACCAGCCTGAATATGGCCTCCATCCCCGGAGAAAAGATTGCCACTTATCACCTGAATACCTCCAACTATGTGGACTACATCGTGCTGGACCGGGTGACGGGCAACGCCTATAAGTATGGGATGCTGATTGCCAGAACAACTGTTACTGAAGCGGAAAAGGACGACGAGGGGAATGTGACGAATCCAGAGAAGGAAAGCCGCTCGTGGTATTTAACAAATCATAGTACACCGAACTGTGACAGTGCAAGTTCTCTGGGTAATACCGGCTTTGCCGGCAAGAATGGAACGATG
>JAHZFC010000195.1:0-595 GCA_019421525.1 Clostridiales bacterium | reverse complement strand
GTGACGGGCAACGCCTATGAGTATGGTATCCTTATCTCCACGACCACATCTACTCCAGTCTTGGATGACGATGGAGAAGATACTGGAGAGGAAAAGGAATCCAAGAAGTGGAACCTGGTCAACGGAAGTGGAACGATTGACCTGAAAAACACTGGATTTGCCGGAAAGAACGGCACTATGGCCGGTGTAGCTGTGGGTTCCAATGGTCGGATTGTGTCCATCATCGAACTGGAGGAGATCAAGAGCGTGTCCCCCAGCGACTTCTTCGAGAGCCAGGGGGTCCAGTACGTCAACGCGGGTGGCCGCACCTATCGGGTGGCCGACGAGGTGGAGTGCTGCCGGGACACCGGGAGCATCCGGGACGTTGAGGACAGCTGGTTCAGCCAGGACAGCGGCGAGGAGCGCCTGGCGGCCATCAAGGCATTCTCCAGCGACCTGACCATCTATGTGGACCCCATCGGGGACCAGGTCCGGGTCATCTCCGCCAAGTGAGCTTAAATTCCCTCTTTTTGAAACAGGAGGCCGGCACCCTTTGGGCGCCGGCCTCCTCAGTTTGTAAAAAAAGCCCTCCTGCAAGGAGTTCCGTCGCCCGCAG
>JAHZFC010000194.1 GCA_019421525.1 Clostridiales bacterium | reverse complement strand
TGTTTTCGTCCACGCACATGTCGCGGCCGAAAACAGATCTCAATTTCTTCGCGCCTGCGGGCGCGAACTCTCCGAGGGTTTGCCAGGCTGGGCCGCCGGATGGCGGCTGTGGTCCAGGTCACTTCACCAGCTTGATGCGCTTGTCTTTTTCTTTGCTGTGGGTCTCCCGGTACAATACGAACTTGGTCCCGATCACCTGGACCACTTCGCTGCGGGTGGCCTTTGCCAGCGCCTCCGCCCCCTCCCGGGCGGACAGCATGGAGTTTTCCAGCACCTTGCCCTTGATGAGCTCCCGGGCCTCCAGGGCGTCGTCCGCCTGCTTGATGAGGTTGTCCCCGATGCCGTCCTTGCCGATGTGGAGGATGGTGTCGATGTCGTTGGCCAGGCCCCGAAGCTGGGAGCGCTGTTTGCTTGTCAGTTCCATAAACTCTAACTCCTATTTGTTATTCCGGATGGTCCTTCAGATATGCCTCCAGCTCAGCCTGGAATTTCTCCAGCGCCTTTCCCCGGTGGGAGATGGCGTTCTTTTCCTCCGGCGTGAGCTGGGCAAAGGTCTTTTTCAAACCAGGGATAAAAAACACCGGGTCGTAGCCGAACCCGCCCTCCCCCATGGGGGCAAAGGCGATGGTGCCGGGGCACTCCCCCCGGGCGGTGAGCACGTCCCCGTTGGGGAAGCAGCAGGTGATGACGGACACGAACCTGGCCCCCCGGGGCTGGCCCTTCATGTTCTCCAGCAGCAGGCGGTAGCGGCCCACATCGTCCAGCCCCGGCCCGCCGTACCGGGCGGAATACACCCCCGGGGCGCCCCCCAGGGCGTCCACGCACAGCCCCGAGTCGTCGGCGATGGCGGGCAGGCCGCTGGCCTCCATCACCGCCTGGGCCTTGAGCAGGGAGTTTTCCTCAAAGGTGGTCCCCGTCTCCTCCACGTCCACATCCACCCCCGCCTGGGCCTCGGAGATGACCTCGATGCCCAAAGCGGACAGGATCTCGTCCATCTCCCTGAGCTTTTTCTCGTTTTTGCTCGCTAATACCAGCTTCATGTCACACCGCCTCCAGGATCTCTCTCTGCTTGGCCATCAGCTCCCGGATGCCCTTCTGGCACAGGTCCACCAGCTGCCGCTGCTCGTCCACAGTGAAGGCCCGGCCCTCGCCGGTGCCCTGGAGCTCGATGAGCTGCCCGTCGTCGTTCATCACACAGTTCAGGTCCACCTGGGCGGAGGAGTCCTCCTCATAGCACAGGTCCAGCATGGGCTGCTCGTCCACGATGCCCGCGGACACGGCGGCCACCTGGTGCCGGATGGGGCTGCGCAGCAACACCCCGTCGGCCACCAGCTTCCGGCAGGCCAGGGCCAGGGCGATGAAGCCCCCGGTGACCGAGGCGGTGCGGGTGCCGCCGTCCCCCTGGAGCACATCGCAGTCCACGGTGATGGTCAGATCGGGCAGCATGGTCAGATCCACCGCCGCCCGGAGGGACCGGCCGATGAGCCGCTGGATCTCCGCAGAGCGGGGGGACAGCTTCAGCTTGGAGATATCCCGGCGGGACCGCTCCCGGTTGGCCCGGGGCAGCATGGAGTACTCCGCCGTCACCCAGCCGGTGCCCTCGGGCACATGGCGGGGGGCCCGGTCCTCCACGCTGGCACAGCACAGCACCTTGGTGTTGCCGCAGGTGACCAGAACGCTCCCCTCGGGGAACTTGACAAAACCAGTCTCAAAGCGGACGGGCCGCAGCTCATCGAACGCTCTTCCATCGATACGGGACATGGGACACTTCCTCCTTTTCAGTTTCCAGACACCAGTTTGATCGTCATATAGATGAAGCAGGCCAGCCCCAGCACGGCGATGATCACGCCGGAGATCCGGGCGGTCTGGATAGCCGCCTTGGGCACCTCTTCATTTCCGTACTTGCGCCGCAGCACCCGCAAGGGGTCCACAGCATACCACACGCCATAGGCGATGACCAGAGCCAATATCACCAGATAGATCATAATAACGCCTCCGTAAACGCGCGGGGATCGAAGGGCTGCAGGTCATCCACGCCCTCGCCCATACCCGCAAATCTCACTGGAACGCCCAGCTCTTTTGCAATGGCGATCACGATGCCCCCCTTGGCGGTGCCGTCCAGCTTGGTCAGCACGATGCCGGTGACATGGGCCGCCTCAGAAAACTGCTTGGCCTGGATCAGGCCGTTCTGCCCCGTGGTAGCATCCAGCACCAGCAGGGTCTCCCGGCTGGAGTCGGGGCACTCCCGGTCGATGACCCGGGAGATCTTATTGAGCTCGCTCATCAGGTTCTGCTTGTTGTGCAGACGCCCGGCGGTGTCCACCAGCACCGCGTCCACCTTCCTTGCCTTGGCCGCGCTCATGGCGTCATACACCACGGCGGCGGGATCCGCCCCCTCGTGCTGCTTGATGATGTCCACCCCGGCCCGCTCCGACCAGATGGTGAGCTGGTCGGCGGCGGCAGCCCGGAAGGTATCTCCGGCGCACAGCAGGACCTTCTTTCCCTCCCGCTTCCACCGGGCGGCCAGCTTGCCGATAGAGGTGGTCTTGCCCACCCCGTTGACCCCGATGAACAGCACCACCGCGGGCTTCCGGGACATATCCACTCCCCCGTCCCCGATGGTCAGATACTCACACAGCAGCTCCCGCATACAGGCCCGGGCGCCCTCCACATCCTTGATCTTCCGCTCCCTGCAGCGTCGGCGGAGCTCCTCCACCGCCTCCATGGTGGTCTCCGCCCCCATGTCGGCCATGACCAGGGACTCCTCCAGCTCGTCATAGAAGTCGTCATCCAGCTGGGAAAAGCCGTTGAAAATTCCAATCTTTTTGATCTTGTCGAAAAAACCCATTGTGTTTTCCTCTTTTTCTGCCCCTTCGGGGCGTGTTGTGTAAGGGCCGTGCCCTTGGCCCGGTCCAAGGACCGCGTCCTTAAGAGCTCTTTCCCGACCCCATTTCTTTTGACAGCCACAGCAAGGGTATCACCCTTGCCATCCGTCGAGGCCATTCCACGGCCTCCGGCGGGTGACTTTTTGAATGCGCAAAAAGTCACCAAAAACGCACTTAGGGGGTGCGATCCCGGATGAAGCTCCGGCCAGAGGGCGGCCGGGCTCCATAGGGCCCGCACCCCCTAAGGACCCCCGTTTTTACGGGGGAGCAGGATAGGGTAGTGCAGCGTCCTATTTCCGGCGTTGAGGCAAGCTGATGCTCCCTACCCCTAATTGTCGCTGCCGCTCCATTGGCAGTTGTAGAACCCTGCCGGGCCCACGGGACACGCCTAGTGCCGACGGGCCATCCCAGCCAGGCGCGCTACCGTGGGCCGCAGGCATTGCTACTCTGGCACGCATCAGCGGCAGCGGAAAGCGGCGCTTTGGGTGTCCTGACTTCCTGCGCCGGTCAATAGAAGGACGCACCGAAGCGTGGTATAGCGCTTTTCTTTGGCGGTCCGACACCGTTTCTTTTGGCGCTGTCAAAA
>JAHZFC010000193.1 GCA_019421525.1 Clostridiales bacterium | reverse complement strand
TCCTCCTCCGCCGCCTCCACCCCCATCCCGGCCAGCTTGTCCACATAGGCGCCCACCGAGCGGGAGGAGTTGTTGGTGAGGAACAGGTACCGCCCCCCCAGCTCCCCCACCCGGCGGAGGAAGGGCCGGGTGCCGGGAAAGAGGGTGCGGTCCAGGTAGATGGTGCCGTCCATATCCAGCAGGAACAGCCGTTTTTTTGCCAGAGAAGCCATGGGGCCACCTCCGTCTAGCCGCCGGAGCGCTCCCCCCGGCACAGCGGAGGAGGATGGGCGCAGGCGGCGAGATCTCGTCTCCCCCCATTATAAAGCAAAGCGGGATAAATTGCACCCCCGAATGGGGATCTTTTGTAAAAGCCTTGTCAAAATTTTTTGTGCTTTTGCCGGGGCAGCACCCCCTGTGCCTGGAGTGCGGCCAGATAGACTACTAGACCCAGGGCGGCGGAGAGGATACAGGCCCACACCAGGGGCAGACCGTGGTCCAGGCACACCTGGCAGAACAGGTCAGCGCACAGCCCCATGAGGAGTGCGGCGAGCAGGGGGCACAAAAACCAGTCCACCAGCTTGGGCCGCAGCCGGGCGCACCGGAGCACGGAGATGAGGTCCAGAAGGGCCCCGGCCAGGTTGGACAGGGCGAACCCGGCCACATAGCCCGCCAGCCCCCACCTGGCCACGGTGCAGAAGGTGAAGGCCAGCTGGACCGCGTCGCTGACGATGGCGTTGCGGGCAGCCAGAGCCTGGCGGCCCACCCCGTTGAGGGCCCCGGACAGCACCGACTGGTAGCACCCCAGCAGGGTGCCCACCGCCAGGGGGAGCATGTAGTCCCCCGCTGTGGGATCTCCGAACACCCACCGGGCCAAATCGGGCCCCACCACGGTGAGCAGGGCCATGGCCGGGGCCATGAGCAGGGAGGTGGCGGACAGCACCCGGTCCAGAAAGCCGTGGACCGCCCGGCGGTCCCCCAGGGCGTGCTTCTGGGCCAGGTTGGGCACCAGCACCAGGCACAGCGCCCCGATGAAGCCGGTGGGCAGGCTCAGCAGGGGCATGGTCATGCCGCACAGCACCCCGAAGGCGGAGATGGCCGCCGACGGGTCCATCCCCCCCTCCACCAGCTTGGCGGGGATGAGCACCGCATTGGCCGAGCCCAGCAGGGTGCCCAGCAGGGAGGTGCCGGCCACGGGGATGGAGATGGACAGCAGCTGGCCCCAGCCCACATGGGCCCGGGCGGGGGCCTGAGGGCCGGAGCGCCACCAGCGGCGGAACAGGGCGGTGAGGGTGACGGCGGAGAAGATCTCGCACAGCACCATCCCCGTGACGATGATGCCCACCGTCTCCTCCCGGTTCCGGGGCAGCAGGAGGACGAGCAGTCCCAGCACCGCCCCGGTGCGGATGAGCTGCTCCGCCGTCTCGGTGAGGGCGGGGGGCCGGACCTGGCCGATGCCGTAGAAGCAGTGCTTGTGGAGGTTCTCCACCCCGGTGAGCAGCACGCAGGGCACCAGCAGGATGATGCCCAGCTGGGTGCGGGCGTCCCCCAGCAGGTAGACGGAGATGGGGTCGGAAAAGACCACCAGCAGGGCTCCCAGGGGGACGGCGGCGGCGAAGAACAGCGCCAGGGCCCGGTCCCGGGTCTGGCGCACCGCACCCCGGTCCCCCAGGGCCTCATACCGGGCGGACAGGGAGGACACTGCCACGGTCAGGCCGATGGCGGTCAGGGACATGAGGGTGGAGTACACCGGCATGATGAGCTGGTACAGCCCCATGGTCTCCGCCCCCACCAGCCGGGACAGGACGATGCGGTAGCCAAAGCCCACCAGCTGGGAGAACAGGCCCACGGCAGTGAGCAGCGCCGCGCCGGACAGCAGTGACAGCAAATGGGACCCTCCTTTTTGAGCCGAAGAAAAGGGACAGGCTTTTTTCCACGAGGCAGCATAATACAGCCCTTGTGCCATCTTATGAGAGAAGACCGGCCGCCATGTGGGGAAATGGCAAAGTTGACCCTTTACAACGGGGAAAATATTCGATACAATATTAGTCAGCTAATAAATCACGAAAACCATGTACATCTGGAGGTAAGCGAATATGGAACTGAAAAATTTTGACCAGCTTGTTTCCACCGTCAAGGGCATGAGCGAGAAGCGGGTGGTGGCCGTGGCCGCCGCCGCCGATCAGCACGTCATCGAGTCCGTGCTGGAGGCCAAGCAGGAGGGCATCGCCCAGCCCATCCTGGTGGGCGACGCCGGAGACATCAAGAAGATCATGGGCGCCATGGGCCTGAACCCCTCTGACTTCGACATCGTGGACGCCCCGGGCACCCCCGCCGACGCGGCGGTGAAGGCTGTTGAGGTCATCAAGGCCGGCGACGCCAACTTCCTGATGAAGGGCATGATCGAGACCACCGACCTGCTGCGCCCCGTGGTGAAGAAGGAGAACGACCTGCGCACCGGCCGCACCATGAGCCACCTGTCCTTCAACAAGTTCGACGCCTACCACAAGGTCATCGTCAACACCGACGGCGGCATGTGCACCTACCCCGACCTGCAGAAGAAGAAGGAGATCCTCATCAACGCCGTGGAGACCTTCCGCACCCTGGGCTACGAGCTGCCCAAGGTGGCTGTGCTGTGCTGCAAGGAGACCGTGGATCAGAAGATGCCCGAGACCCTGGACGCCCGGGCTCTGAAGGAGGCCTGCCAGGCCGGCGAGTTCGGCGCGTGCTTCGTGGAGGGCCCTGTGTCCTACGACATCGCCATGAGCCGCGAGATCGCCGCCCAGAAGAAGTTCGACTGCCCCTACTGCGAGGACTTCGACATCCTGCTCCAGCCCAACATCCACGCGGGCAACATCATGGGCAAGTGCTGGACCGTGTCCTGCCACTCCACCATGGCGGGCATCGTGGTGGGCGCCAAGGTGCCCATCGTGCTGACCAGCCGCGGCTCCTCCGCCGAGGAGAAGTTCCTGTCCATCGCCCTGGCGGGCATGGTGGCCGCGCTGACCAAGTAAGGTCCCTGAAACAGAGAAGAGCCGCCGCGGCTGCGGCGGCTCTCTTTTTTGCAGGGGCACCCTCTGGCTCCCCCGTCAAGGGGAGGCTGATGCAAGGTCGCCTGCGGCGACCACCTTTTAGCTCGTGCGAAAACAAGGCAAACTCCAAGGGCTTCGCCCTTGGAGTTTGAGATACCAAAAACCATTTCTTTTGTATGCGCCAAAAGAAACGGTTTTTGAAATCCAAAGAAAAGCGCTCTGCCATGCTTCGGTGCGTCCTTCTATGGACCGGCGCTGAGGTAACTGGGATACTCCCTGCTCCCAGCGTCGCTGCCGCTGATGCCGACATAGGCACCACCTTCTGCGGCCCACGATAGAGCGCCTAGCCGGGACGGCCCGTCGGCAACAGGCGTGTTCTGCGGGCCTGAACGAGTTCTACAACTGCTAGGAGAGCGCCAGCGAAAAATAGGGGCTTCGAGTGTCGGCTTACCTCAACGCCGGAAAGAGAATGTCGCATGACTGGAATGGGCCCCCGTAAAGCGGGGGTTCTTAGGGGGAAAATCCTGTGAGCGAGGCTTCCGTCCTTTGGAAGCCG
>JAHZFC010000020.1:9679-21628 GCA_019421525.1 Clostridiales bacterium | reverse complement strand
GATTTCGAGTCAAGCTCGTTACGACCACTTCGATACCGCTCCAGATAAATTATTCAGTTTATGCAGGATTGTCATATGATTTCGAGTCAGCCCCGTTATGACCACTTCGATACCGCTGCATATGGACCTGGTGCCCTAATAAGATACCCTATTTTTTGCGAAAAGTCAATGAGACATTGCAATTTCCCTTCCGCCGCCGTATACTTGATTTTACACTGACGTTTCGAAAGGAGCCTTTGTATGGACCTTGCCCACATGGCGCTGGACCTGCGGGACTACATCCTGTCCTGGCGGCGGCGCCTGCACCGATATCCCGAGCTCAGCCTCCAGGAGGTCCAGACCACCCAGGCCCTGGCCGACGAGCTGGAGCGGCTGGGCATCCCCGTCACCCGCTTTTCCGGCCACACCGGCCTCATGGGGACCATCACCGGAAGATCTCCCGGGAAGACCGTCCTGCTGCGCGCCGACATCGACGCTCTCCCCATCCGGGAGAATACCGGCCTGCCCTATGCCGCCCAAAACGGCGCCATGCACGCCTGCGGCCACGACTGCCACGCGGCTATGCTGCTGGGGGCCGCCCGTCTCCTGCTGGCATGCAGGGATGAACTGCACGGCACCGTCCCGCTGCTGTTCCAGGCCGCAGAGGAGACCTCTCACGGGGCGGAATACTTTATCGAGCAGGGCTGTCTCAACGGGGTGGACGCCGCCTTCGGCATGCACATCTGGAGCGGGCTGGATTCCCCCCTCATCAGCGTGGAGGGCGGCCCCCGCATGTCCGCCTGCGACAACTTTGAGCTGACCGTCCACGGCACCGCCGCCCACGGGGCCTCCCCCCACCTGGGCTGTGACGCGGTGGCGGCAGCGGCAGCGGCGGTCACCGCCCTCCAGGGCTATGTGGCACGGCGGCACGACGCCTTCCAGCCCCTGGTGGTCACCATCGGCTCCATCCACGGGGGCGAAAAGCCCAACATCCTGGCGGACACCGTCACCATGGCCGGCACCGCCCGGTGCTTTGACCACGCCCTGCGCGCCCGGCTCCAGGGGGACCTGGAGGCTCTGTTCTCCGCCGCCTGCCTGCCCTACGGCTGCACGGCCCAGCTGTGCTGGCACAGCCTGGCCCGGGCTGTGGTCAACGACGACCCCCGCCTGGTGGAGGTGGGGCGGAATGCCGCCCAGAAGCTGTACGGCCAGGAGGGTCTGGGCCACCTGGACCCGCTGATGGTGTCGGAGGACTTCGCCTACTACGGGGAGCACGTTCCCTCCCTGTTCTGCTTCCTGGGCGGGGGCAGCCCGGAGGTGGGCGCTATCTACCCCCACCACAACGAGTGCTTCCGCATCGACGAGGAGGCCCTGCCCCGGGGCGCGGCCCTGTACGCCCAGTTCGCCCTGGACTATCTGAAAGGAGACAACTTCCATGAAGCCTAAGATCCTGATCTCCAGTGAGCGCGACGACCCCTGCGCCAAGTATACCGCCGCCATCCTGGCCGCCGGAGGGCTGCCCACGGTGGCCTACTGTCCCCAGGTCTCCCTGGACTACGACGGGCTGCTGCTGTCCGGCGGCGGGGACATCGCCCCCCACCTGTTCGATGCCGAGGACCGGGGATCCCAGGACATCGACTATGACCGGGACATGGCGGAGCTGGAGCTGCTGGGGGCCTTCCTGGCTCTGGGCAAGCCGGTGCTGGGCATCTGCCGGGGCCATCAGGTCATCAACGTGGGGCTGGGGGGCACCCTGATCCAGCACATCGGGGACGACCTGTGCCGCTTCCACCGCCGCACCCCGGACCACGAGGGGGATAAAGTACATTCCGTTTACAGCGACCCGGACAGCTGGTACCGCCAGACCTACGGCACGGTGTTCTCCGTCAACAGCTCCCACCACCAGGCGCTGGACAAGCTGGGGGATGGGTTGTACCCGGTGCTGTGGTCGGAGTCGGGCATCGTGGAGGCGGTGGAACACCGCAGCTTCCCGCTGATCTCCGTCCAGTTCCATCCGGAGCGGATGACCGGGGACAGCGCCCGGCCGGACACGGTGGACGGCGGAGCCGTCTTTCAGCGGTATCTCTCCCTGTGTAAAGGGAAATAGTTTGACAGGAAGCGCCTGATGGAAGTTCCATCGGGCGCTTTTCTGTCAGGTGTCCAGCACATAATAATACAGCGTATCGGTCTGGCTGTCATAAACAGCCAGGGTAAAATTCCAGGAGGCCCGGCTGAACAACTGGCTGTCGTCGGTGGAGTCCTGACTTTGTGAGTGGCGATCCTTGAAAAAGTACCACCCCTGTTGGATGTCCGGGAAATAATTGTTTGCCAAGCTTTCATTTACCCGGACCAGAGCGCCTGTCAGAGGAAGTTCCTTCCAGTCTGCCAGCCATTCCGGCGTCTCTTCAAAGGTGATGGTCAAAAAGGTCTCTCCGTCCCCGAACCAACCGTGGGTGTCCTTGTAGTACAGCGGCGATCCGTCCTCAAGTGACACGCCCAAGTCCCGGCCAGCCGCCTTGACACCCTGCTTTGTGACCCATTGGCTGTTCTTCACTTCTACCATCGGCTCCTCGCTCCAGGCCAGCGCTTCCGTCCCCCGGACCAGCGGCCCGTGGTAGGCATAGAGAGTATAGATGCTGGAGTCCATCTCCACCTGGACTACCCTCTGCCCCTCATAGGTCCCCACCGTCTCGCCGCCGCTATTCTGGGTAAATGCCGCCCAAAACAACCCCACAAAGGAACCGACGAGCATCACGCTGAGCAGGCAGTAGAGGGCTGCCGCCTGGGCCAAAATGGCCAGGCGCGGGGCATACTGTCTGGCCAGCCGGGGCAGATACCGCACCGTCAGCACCCCGGCGGTCAGGCCGGACAGCCAGGTGAGGGCGCACAGCACCTCCAGCGGGACCGTCCGCCAGGACAGGCCGCAGCCCCTCAGCAGCCACACGCCCCCAAAGAGGATAGCCGCCGCGCAGCCTACCACCACCGTGGCAGTCAGCAGCCCTCTCCGCTGATCCCTGGACAGTCGGATGAGGCAGGCCAGGGCCATCCCCACCAGCAGGGCCAGCGGCACCCAGAGAAAGGCCCAGGGAAGGAATATCCCGGAAAGTACCTGGAGCACTTCCCGGGCCTGTTGCGTCTCATCCTCCGGCCACTGTGTACTGACCTCCAGCATGACGCCGCTCCCCATATCCCGGGCGGCCACATACCACCGCTCCCCCTCCGCCGGGGCCTCTTCGATGGTGCATTTCACCAGGGGCGAGCCCCCATCCACATCGCGGCACACCACAACGGTCACCGGGTAGCCCTCCACCTCAAAGCCAAAGCTGTCCCCCCGGCTGATGGGGCTGTTGTCGGCGTTCTGGGTCCCCTGCTCGAAGTGATCGCCATGGAGCACCACGCTGGAGATCTGCGCGTCTGAGCAGTTGACGAACACCAGGTCCGCCTCCGCGCCGCTCTCGTTGAAAAAACACCCGCACCCGGCCAGCAGCAGGGCCAGAGCCACCCCCATCATCAGCATCGTCCACTTTTTCATGCCTTGTCCCTCCTGTCAGGTATCCAATTCATAGTAGTACAGGGTCCCGGTCTGGCTGTCGTAGATGGCCAGGGTAAAGTTCCAGGAGCCTCGGCCGAACAGCCCGCTGTCGTCCGCCGGGTCCCGGCTCTGGCTGTGGCGGTCCCGGAAGTAGTAGTAGCCCTGCCCGACCTCCGGAAAGAGGGGCTCTCCGTCCTCCCCCAGCGCCAGACTGTATGTCACCTTGAACAGATCGTCTGTCAGGGGCAGGGGATGCCAATAGGGCCCGGTCATCTCACTTTCCAGCGTTGGCTGGTCCGTCCGCGAAAAGGTCATCACCACAAAGGTATCCCCGTCGCCGAGAAAACCGCCGTGGGTGTTCCGCTCCGACACCACCGTTCCGCCGGACAGGTCCAGCCCCAGCCGCTCCATCCCGGCCAGATTCTCCCACCAGAAGGCCCACGCCGAATAGGCCAGCAGCCCCACGATGGCCAGGATCGCGACCGCCCACACCACTTTTCCCCGCTGTTTCATCTGCTCTCCTCCTTTGAAAAATGGGTGCAAAAAACCACCCCCATGACCTGAGGGTGGCCATGGAGCAGCCCGGCCCCGCCGGGGCCCCTGCTCTTCGCTTTTAAGGTGTGCCTGCGGCGTCCCCGCTCTCGTCGGGGACGTATTCCAGGATGTCCCCCGGCTGGCAGTCCAGGGCCTTGCAGATGGCCTCCAGGGTGGTGAAGCGCACCGCCCTGGCCTTGTTGTTCTTCAGGATGGACAGGTTGGCCAGGGTGATGTCCACCCGCTGGGACAGCTCATTGAGGGACATCTTCCGCTTGGCCATCATCACATCCAGGTTGACCACGATCGCCATGTCTCCGCCCCCCTTAGATGGTCAGGTCGTTGTCCGCCTTCAGCTCCGCCGCCTGGCGGAACAGGGCGGACATGACCATGCAAAGCAGGCCCGCCAGCAGGAACACCGGCACGAACAGGGCGTTATAGGTCAGCAGGGGCCCGATAGAATGGTAGTACACCATGCCCCAGATGGTCCGGGCCAGGGCTGCCCCGGAGATGACGAAGCAGCACACCGCCGCCCGCCTGAGGTTGGCGGCATTGGCCAGGGAGAAGGGCTCACCCCACAAAATGGTGTCCAGCACCCGCTTGCCCTGCCACAGGATGATGGCGGTACAGATGCCGCAGGCCCAGAGGAACAGGGTGAGGACGGCGGTATAGGCGTCCAGCCATACTTCGGCATAACCACAGAAAAATAACAATATATAAAATCCCAATAACGCGCCCGACTCCGCTTCTTCAAAAACGAAAGTTCCCCCCTCTGTGACTTCCTGTACCACATCAGCCCAATGGATTTGAAGGGACTGGAAGCACACTAGGCCAGGTATCAGCGTCAGAACAATCAGGTTACAGACAAACACCACGATCACCAGCACCCACAGCACCTGGGCCAGCTTCTGCACCTTGGTTTGCTCCACGGCGCATCCCTCCTTTTTCCTTCTGAGGATAGGATAGCACAGGTCAAATTTTTTGTCAATCAATTTTTATTGTTTTTCAATAAATAATAATTGAAAAACAGAGGCGGCATATGCCGCCTCTGTCGGCTTGTCAAAAAAGCCTCGCAGAGTTCACGCCGTCAGGCGTGAAGAAATTTTGATTCGTTTTCGGCCGCGACATGTGCGTGGCCGAAAACACTTATCGGTCCGCAAACGTGCGAACTGGCCGTTTTTGACGGCCAGCGAGTGCGCTGCCGCGGGCCGCTTTCGCCGGGGATGGGGCTTTGTCCCCGGCGAGAGACTGTCGAAAAAGTATTTTCGACAGTCTCAAACAGAGGCGGCATATGCCGCCTCTGTCTGTTATCCTCACATCTGGCTGGGAGGGAATCTGTTGTCCGGGCCGGAGTCCTGGTCCCAGGCCGCGCCCTGGGGCCGGGAGGAGCGGGGCTCCTCTGCCCTGTGCTCTCCGGCGGGCCGCGCCGGAGTCCGGTTCCGCTCTGGAGCCTGAGGCGGCTCCGGCTGGGCCGCGGGCCGGGGCATCTGGAGCACCGCGGCGCGCACCTGGATGGCACAGAAGGCGGTGCCGCCGGTGGCCAGCAGCAGGATGACCAAGAACAATGCTATCCCGATCTCAGCATCTGCCACCAGGAGAAGCAGCTGATTGGTGGCATTGAACACCACGTGCATCACCATAGCGGGCAGGATGGAGCCGGTATACCGGGTCAGCTGGGCGAAGATCAGGCCCAGCACGAAAGCGTAGCAGAACCAGACGAGTTCCCCGTGGCAGGCGCCGAACGCCGCCGCGGACACCACCATCGCCCACCGCTCGTCCATGGCCCGCTGGAGCCGGGTGTAGATGAGCCCCCGGAAGATGACCTCCTCCACCACCGGGGCCACGATGGCGGTGGACAAAAAGGCGAGAAAACCGACGTCGCCCACGCTGGCGGACGCCTCGGTGTAGCCGCCCATCCAGCTCTCCGGCAGGGAGTTGAGCACCAGGCTCACCAGCCAGTACAGGCAGAAGGCCAGCCCGGCCCCCCAGCCCAGCACCGCCCCCGGCGCCGGACGGGTCCAGGTCTCCCCCAGGGGGGAGCGGCGGCGGAGCAGGAAAAAGACGGCCACAGTGGCCAGGGTCAGCAGGCCGGAGATCAGAGAGATCTCCGACACCCTGGACATCAGAGCCCAGTACATCCGGGCCTCCAGCTGGTCATAGGCCCCCTCCATCATCAGCTCCATGGCGATGGAGGTGCTGTATGCCGTGCTGACGATCACCTGCCAGCCTAAAAATACGGCCAGATAGGCCGCAGCCTTGCCCACGGCGATGAGCACCTGCTGCCAGCGGGGCATCTGCTGATTCATACCGCGATCCCTCCCAGTACCTTGCCGATGGAGTCGTGGATGACCAGGTCGGCGTGGCCGTCATAGGGGGTGGCGTCCCGGTTGATGAGCACCAGCTTATTCCCCCGGTAATAGTTGATGAGCCCCGCCGCCGGATACACCACCAGGGAGGTCCCCCCCACGATGAGCATATCCGCCCGGGAGATGGCCAGCACAGAGGCCTCCAGCGTCTCCTGGTCCAAACTCTCCTCATAGAGCACCACATCCGGCTTGACCATGCCATCGCACACCGGGCAGCGGGGCACTCCCTGGGCCTTCACCATGAAGTCCGCGTCATAGAACTGACGGCACTTCATGCAGTAGTTGCGCAGCACCGAGCCGTGGAGCTCATACACCGTCCGGCTGCCCGCCTTCTGGTGGAGCCCGTCGATGTTCTGGGTGACCACCGCCTTGAGCTTGCCCGCCCGCTCCAGCTCGGCCAGCTTCAAATGGGCGGCGTTGGGCTGGGCGTCCAGGCAGAGCATCTTCTCCCGGTAGAAGCGGAAAAAGCCCTCCGGGTGGGCCATGAAATAGGTGTGGCTCAGGATGGTCTCCGGCGGCTGGTCGTAGTGCTGATGGTACAGGCCGTCCACACTGCGGAAATCCGGGATGCCCGATTCGGTGCTCACGCCCGCGCCGCCGAAAAAGACGATGTTCTGGCTGCCGTCGATCCACTGCTGGAGCTGCTCTTGTTGGGTCATGGTCTTTCGCCTCCTGGCTGTCCGTAGGGAAAGGACCGCCCCTCCCCTGTCTTGATCTGGTTGAGTGTATCATATCACAGTTTCCCACATAAGAAAAGACAAAACCGCCGTGAAACACGGCGGTTTTACGAGACTGTCGAAAAAGTGTTTTCGACAGTCTCTCGCCGGGGACAAAGCCCCATCCCCGGCGAATTGCGGCCCATTTCGTCGCACTCGCTACGCTCGCACGCTAATGGGCCGAGAAGTGTTTTCGTCCACGTACACGCCGTGGCCGAAAACAAATTATATTTTTTCGTGCCCGCAGGCACGAACTCTGCGAGGCTTCTCAATAAAATGACAAAACCGCCGTGAAACACGGCGGTTTTGTAAGCAGTCTTTGTTTGCGGCCAGCTTAGGACCACAGCCAGATGAGCAGGGCGATACATGCGCCCAGCCCGACGATGAATACCAACGCGATGAGCAGAGCTGCCTTCAGCGCGCCCAGCACATACCATCGCTTCTCTTCCTTCGATACGGTATTTCGGTCCTTTTCCCAGGGCCGGTCCTCCCGGTCCGGCTCCTCCGGACGGGGTGCCGGCTCTTTTCTGCCGGAAGGCAGCCGGGGGATCCACAGCGGCTGTGGGGAAAGCCCGCTCATATCGGCGATGGTGCGGCCGTCATCGTCATCATAGACCTTTTTGCCCCGGGCCATGGCTTACTTGTCGTAGAGGTGGCAGACCACGAAGTGGCCGGGCTCCACCTCCCGCTGGACGGGGGCCTCCTCCTTACAGCGCTGGGTGCAGTGGGCGCAGCGGGTATGGAACTTGCACCCGGACGGGGGATCGGCGGGGGACGGGATGGACCCCTCCAGCACGATGCGGTTCATCTTGGCGTTGGGGTCAGGCACCGGGATGGCGGAGAACAGCGCCTCGGTATAGGGGTGGAGGGGATTGCGGAAGATGTCCTCCGTAGATCCGTACTCCACCAGGTTGCCCAGGTACATGACGCCCACCGTGTCCGAGATGTGCTCCACCACGGACAGGTCATGGGAGATGAACAGGTAGGTCAGCTTGTACTTCTCCTGGAGGTCCCGGAGCAGGTTGATGATCTGTGCCTGGATAGACACGTCCAGAGCGGACACCGGCTCGTCACACACCACGAACTCCGGGTTCAGGGCCAGGGCCCGGGCGATGCAGATGCGCTGCCGCTGACCGCCGGAGAACTCGTGGGGATACCGGTCCTTGTGGTAGGGCTGCAGGCCGCAGTTGTCCATGACCTGGTCGATATAGTCGTCGAACTGCTCCTTGGGCACCAGATCGTGCTCCCGCACCGCTTCGCCGATGATCTCGCCCACCGGCAGGCGGGGAGACAGGGAGGAGAAGGGGTCCTGGAAGATGATCTGCATCTTGGTGCGCAGCGCGCGCAGCTCCTTGGGAGACAGGTCATAGACCTCCTGGCCGTTGAACAGCACCTGGCCGCCGGTCTTGTCGCCGGACAGGCGCAGGATGGTCCGGCCGGTGGTGGTCTTGCCGCAGCCCGACTCGCCCACCAGGCCCATGGTGGTGCCCCGCTTGAGGTTGAAGGTGACGCCGTCCACGGCCTTGACATAGCCCACGGTCTTGGACACCATGCCCCCCTTGATGGGGAAGTATTTCTTCAGGTGGTTGACCATGAGGATATACTGGGGGTCGTACTCCACGGGGGTGAACGTATTGTCGATGGCCAAATTCTTCTTGTCTGCCATTTACTTCTCCCCCTTTTTGTCGTAGTAGCGGTAGCAGCTGACCGTGTGGGTGGGAGACAGCTGGATCTCGCTGGGGTAGTCCCCCTCGCAGCCGGCCACGCACATCTCACAGCGGTCCTTGAAATAGCAGTAGTTGGGCATATTGACGGGGTTGGGCACCTTGCCGGGGATGGAATAGAGCTTATCCACCTTCTTGCCCACCACGGGCTTGGAGGCCATCAGGCCGATGGTATAGGGGTGGGCAGGCTCGGAAAAGATCTCCTGTACCGTCCCCTTCTCCACCACGCGGCCGGCGTACATGACCACCACATAGTCAGCCATCTCGGCGATCACGCCCAGGTCATGGGTGATGAACATGATGGACGAATTGATCTTGTCCTTCAGGCTGCGCAGCAGGTCCAGCACCTGGGCCTGGATCGTCACGTCCAGGGCGGTGGTGGGCTCGTCTGCGATGATCAGCCTGGGGTTGCAGGCCAGTGCCATGGCGATCATGACACGCTGGCGCATACCGCCGGACAGCTCATGCGGGTACATCCGGTACACACCGGCGCTGTTGGCGATGCCCACCATCTCCAGCAGCTGGATGGTCCGGTCCTTCACTTCCTCCTTGCTCATGTCCGAGTGGTGCAGGGCGATGACCTCGTCCACCTGGGCGCCGATGCGGAACACCGGATTCAAGCTGGTCATGGGCTCCTGGAAGATCATGGACACGAAATTGCCCCGCAGGGTCTGCATCTTCTCATTGGGGACCTTGGTCACATCATAGGCCTTGTCCCCCAGGTTCAGGCGGATCTCCCCCTGCACGATCTGGCCCTGGGGCCGCTGGAGCAGCTGCATCAGAGACAGGCTGGTGACAGACTTGCCGCAGCCCGACTCGCCCACCACGCCCACAGTCTTTCCGATGGGGATGTCGAAGGTCACGCCGTCCACGCTTTTCACGGTGCCGGCGTCTGTGAAGAAATAGGTGTGCAGGTCGTCGAACTCCACCGCGTTGTTGGGGTCATGCATCTGGGTGAGGTACTCAGACTCCGGCACGTTCTTGCGCTTGCGCTGCTTTTCAAAGGCGTTGGTGATCCGGCGGTTCTCCCTGGAGATACGCCGGGACTCCTTGGCGGAGAGATAGCCTTCCGCTTGCTTTTTTGCCATGGTCTCTCCTCCTCCTTACCGTTTCATCTTGGGATCGAAGGCGTCCCGCAGACCGTCGCCCACGAAGTTGAAGCCCAGCACCGCGATCAGCAGGCAGATGCCGGCGGGGATCCACACGAACAGATAGGTGGTCATCACATAGGCGTCGTTCACCGCGCTGATGATAGAGCCCCAGGACGCGAAGGGGAACTTGACGCCCAGGCCCAGGAAGGAAAGGGTGGCCTCCATGATGATGGTGGAGCCCAGTCCCATGGTGCAGGTGACGATCAGCTGGGGGATGACATTGGGCACCAGGTGGCGGAAGATCCGCCGGGACACGCTCAGGCCGGTGGCCTCGGTGGCGGTCATGAACTCCTGCTCCCGCAGGGAGAGGATCTGGCCGCGGACCAGGCGGGCGATGCCCGGCCAGCCCAGGAAGCCCAGCACCAGCATCAGCGCCAACAGACGCAACTCATTCTTCACCTGCATGGCGTCCATGGCGGCGCCCAGGATGATCATCAGGGGCATGGAGGGGATGCAGTAGAACACATCCACGATCCGCATGATGATGTTGTCCACCCAGCCGCCAAAATATCCGGCGATGCCGCCCAGGATCACGCCGATGATCGTTTCAATGATCACCACCACGAAGCCCACCAGCAGGGACACCCGGCCGCCGTACATCAGGCGGGTGAGCATGTCCATGCCGTTGCCGTCGGTGCCCAGAGGATGGGCCAGAGAGGGGCTGGCATAGCGGTCGTAGACATAGGTCTCCGTTTCCTGCATGACGGACCACATCTGCTTGCTGGCGTCATAGGTGATCTCGTAGGTGTGCTCCACGCCGTCCTCGCCGGTGTAGATGAACTCGGTGGTATCGCTCTCCAGTGCCTCCTGGAGCCGGGCCCGGAAGTCGGAGGTGATGACCACCCCGCTCTCGGCGGACTGCACCACGAAACGGCTGATATAGCCCACTGCCTGGCCGTCCAGCAGGATGTTGCCTCCTTCGTCCAGGGTGTAATCCGCGCCCTCGGCGGTAAAGGCAGTCTCGCCGTTGGTATAGGCCCGCAGCGCCTCGTACTTCACCTCGAAGCTGGGCTCCGTCCCGCCGTCAGGGGCGTTGACGATGTCCTTATAGGCGATCCCGATCATGGTGTTGCCGGAGCGGATGGAATAGAACTCCTCCCCCTCCTCCACCACCGTGTAGTGCACGTCACGATAGTCGAACTCGGTCTCGCCGGTCTCCTGGGCCAGCAGGAACTGGGCCCGCAGGCCGCCGCCCATCTCCTGGCCCTCGGCCACGGCGTAGCGGAACTCGTCGTTCTCCGTGGCGGCCACATATTCGTGGGACTGCAGCTCATAGGTATAAAATACCTCCGCCTGCCCGTAGGGGGTGATCAGCCCGCCCACGAAGGAAAAGACGAACATCACAGCCAGCATGACAAGGCCCACCACCGCCAGGCGGTTGCGGAAGAACCGCTTGGCCACCAGCGTGCCGGGGGAGAGCACCTTCACACGGCGGTCGTCGTTGAGGGAGTATTGCTCCTCCCCGTCGTTCTTCCCGCCGGCGGGCAGGTTCTTCAGATCGTCCATATTATCTCTCATGTTGTCGCCCTCCCTTCCTTACGCGATGCGCACACGGGGGTCCACCACCGCGTACAGGATGTCTGAGATCAGGTTGCCCAACAGCGTCAGGATGGCCATAAAGGACATATAGAACATGGAGAAGGGGATGTCTCCCACCACCATGGCCTGGTAAGAGGTATAGCCGATGCCGTTGATGGCAAACAGGGTCTCGGTGATCAGAGCGCCGGAGAACAGCCCGGGCAGGGAGCCGCCCACGATGGTCACCAGGGGGATCAGGGTATTGCGGAACGCATGGTGATAGATGACCTTCCGCTCGCTCACGCCCTTGGCCCGGGCGGTGCGGATATAGTCGGAGTTGAGCACCTCCAGCATGTTGGTGCGGGTATAGCGCATCAGGGAGCCCACGGACACGATGACCAGGGTGACGATGGGCAGCACCATGTGATG
>JAHZFC010000020.1:0-9669 GCA_019421525.1 Clostridiales bacterium | reverse complement strand
AGCAGGGCGTGGTTGCGCCCCACCATGCCCGACACGTCGAACCACCCCAGCCACACCGCGAAGATCAGCTTCAATATGGTGGCGAAGAAGAAGGTGGGCAGCGAGATGCCCACCAGCGCCCCGGCGGTGATGGCGTAGTCCGTGCGGGAGTACTGCTTGGTGGCCGCGATGACGCCCAGCGGGATGGCGATGATCAGCTGGAGCACCAGGGAGACGGCGCCCATGACAAAGGAGATGGGGATGACCTCGATGAACTTGTCGATCACAGGCACGGTGAAGCGCCAGCTGTCACCGAAATTGCCGGTGAGCATGTTCTTCATCTGGATGAAGTATCCGGGGACGATATCCTTGTCCAACCCATACTGGGCATTGAGCTGCTCCACCCACTCCTCATAGGGCTTGGAGCCGGGAGCGGTGGACAGCTGGCGGGCCTGCTGCTCCACATAGGAGGCGGGCAGACAGCGCAGCAGCGCGTAGATGATAAACGTCACGCAGAACAAGATCAACACTGAGATCAGCAGACGTTTGATGATATAATTCCGCAATCAGAATCCCTCCAAATCAAACCAGTACCAGTATCTTATGGATGACCGCATTTGCACAAACGCCCCTGCCGTACACCAAGCGGCCGCCTCCCCTCTTTGGGAGCGGCTCCTTGCTGTACAGCGCGAGGCAGGACGGGGTTTCCCGGCCCCTGCCGGGGCCGGGAAACCCGCATTCAAGCCTGCTCAACGCAGATCATATCTGTGTGTGCACGCCCGTCTCAGCGCAGAGACAGAGTCTGGATCTCAGCCAGGGGGCCCCAGTAGGGGGTCAGGTCGGTGGGCAGAGTGGAGATGTCCACGACCTGGGTGTTGAACAGATAGGCCTCGGAACGCTGATAGATGGGGATCTCAACGGCCCAGTCCATGATGATCTCCATGGCCTCCTTGTAGATCTCCTTGCGGTAGGTCTGGTTGGTGGAGGCGCGGCCGTCCTCGATGAGGGCGTCCAGATCGGGATCGGCGATCTGGTAGTAGTTGGTGGTGCCGTTGGAGTGGTACAGCTGGAACATATCCGGGTCAGCGGTAGCCTGCCAGGCGGCGGCCCAGAAGTCGGACTGGCCCTCCTGATACTTGGCGTACAGGTCGTTGGCGTTGGCGATATCGTTGATGTTCAGGGTGATGCCGATCTCAGCCAGAGCGGCGGCGGCGTTGGTGGTGATCATGGAGGAGGGGTGGTGGCCCGGGCCCTGGGCGCCAACGGCGATCACGTAGGTCAGGCTGGCGCCCTCGGGGGCGGCGGTGGCCACGCCTGCTTGGCGGCCTCATAGCGGGCGGGGGCGTCCATGTCGGCGGTGTAGATGGGCTCGCCGTTCACGTCCACGGAGTAGGCCACCTGATAGCCGTCGTCAGTGGTGACGGGGGCGGCCCAGGAGGTGTTGGAGATGGGGTAGTTGATGACGGAGGCGGTCTCACCGTAGTAGGAGTTGATGCCCTCGTCGCGGTAGACGGAGATGATGGTGGCGATGGCCTTGCGCAGGTCCTTGGAGGCGTCGGAGTCGGGGTCGTCGCCCACCTTCACCCGGTTGGGGTTGACGCCGATGTAGCCGTAGCCCAGGAAGTCGTACAGACGGGTGGTGATGACCTCGCCGTCCAGGTCCTCGCTGCCGTTGATCTCAGCCACCTGCTCGGCCACGTCGGTGGAGTAGCTGGGGTCGGCGATGTCCAGGGTGCCGGTCTGCAGGCCGGTGATCATATCGGCCTCGGAGGTCTCCTGGTAGATGAAGTTCTTGATCTTGGGCTCGCCCAGGTAGTAGGTGGGGTTGGCCTCAAAGACCACCTGGCCGTTGGAGTACTCCTTGAAGATGTAGGCGCCGGCGCCCACGGGGGTGCTGGTCACGTCCTTCACGGTGGACAGGTCGCCCTTGGTGAAGCCGAACTGGTTGTTCTCGTAGTCATACATGCTCTCGTCGCCGTAGTAGTGCAGGGGGGCGATGGGCAGGGCCAGCTGGTAGATCATGGTGGCGTCGATCTCGGTGGTCGCGGTGCGCATGGAGTAGTCGCCGGTGCGCACGATGCCGGAGATGTTGGGGGCGGAGTCGCCGGTCTGCACGCCCACGGTGTAGGCGGGATCCAGGTAGCTCCACAGAGTGCCGCTGGCCAGCTCCACACTGGAGGCGGTCTCATAGTCACCGTGCCGCTCTACCATGGCGTTGAAGAAGTCCAGCAGAGTGGCGTCCTCAGCCAGCTCATAGCCCCAGTTGGGAGCCACGGTGGCAACGGAGTCCTCGGCGGTGTTGTAGCCGGCGTTGACACAGTAGTCGATGATGGACTGGGCGAAAGCCTCGCCGGCGGCGGGCAGGCCCTCGGTCCAGAAGGCAGTCTGCTGCTCCTCAGTCCAGTAGGTGAAGTCGGTGTTGTCCTCACCGGCGGCGATCAGCAGGGTGTACAGGGGGCTCATGCCGGACATGTACTCCTCCAGGCCCTGGATGGGCAGGGAGCGCATGGTGGAGTTGCCGTCATAGGTGGGATCCAGGTACACATAGATGCCGAAGATCACATCGTCGATGGTGGCGGGCTCGCCGTCGGAGAAGACGATGTCGTCCCGCATGGTGATATCGTAGTAGACACTCTCCACATTGCCATCCTCGTCCTTGTTCTCGGTGACAGCGATGTCGGCGGGGCCGTAGTAGGTGTAGTCGGTGCCGTTATAGGTACGGGTCTCGCCCTCGATGCCGTTGAGCACGGGGTTGCCCACCCGGTCCAGCGTCAGCAGGCTCAGCTGGGTCAGGGTCACGACCTCATTGTCGGCGCCGGACAGGTAGAAGAAGGGAGAGAACTTACCCTCCAGGCCCTGCTCGGTGGACACCACCAGGGGGGTGGTCTCGTTGGCATTGCTGGGCTCACTGCTGACATCCTCGCTCTCGGTCACAGGGGCGGTGCTGGTCGTATCTGCGTTATTGCTGCAGCTGGCCAGAACACCCACACACATGGCAAGAGCAAGAAGCAGCGCAAGCAGTTTCTTTGCATTCTTCATGTTTCGGATATCCTCCTATATCATATTTGAACCGAACGGGCACCCTGCCCGGAGTTCACCTCAAAGCGGCTTGCCCCTGCAAGCCGCAGAAAGGGGCATGCCCCTTTCCGGTCCGTCCGTCCATGGCGTTCACTTGTCCATTCGACGAACGATTTCAATATAATCAATTGTATCTTTTTTTCCCTGCTGTGTCAATTTCAATGTGTGGCAATATAGTACAAATTTCTGGCATTTATGCCGTCAATTTGACCAGCTCAATTTTTTAACGAAACTTTTCCACGCTAATGCGGCACCTAGGCAAATCATCTGGCAAACAAGGAACACTATCGTGCCCGCCAGCACTGTCCCCACACCGTGGAGGATGAGGAATACCGCCTCCCCCGCCAGGGTGAGGGCGGAAAAGATCAGCACCAGATACCCCCGCACCCGCATCTGCGCCACGGTCCCGGTATAGACGTAGTGGCGCAGGGGGTCCCCTCCGGCGGCCAGGCGGCACATGAGCCACACCACGGACGCCACCGACAGCAGGCCGCCCGCATAGGGCAGCAGGACATAGAAGGTATTGCTCATCCCCGCGGCTGGCACACAGCCGGACAGCACCTGGGCCGCGGCCATGGCCCCGGTCATCAGCCACAGCCAGAGCAGGGCCTTCCTGCGGGGGATGCTCCCGGTCTCATAATAATGGAGCTGCCCGGTGTAGACGTACTCGCCGGTGGCGGTCTTTTGGAAATCGTCCAGATAGGCCCGGCGTCCCCGGCGCTTTTTGTTCTCCGCCATATCAGACGATCCCGGTCAGGTCGAAGGCGTCCAGCCAGGCGCTGGCCGCCTCACACACACCCCGCAGGCACTTCTCGTCAAAGGGGGACTCCAGCCCGGCGTTTTTCAAAAGCTCGGTGAACACCCGGCTGCCCCCCTGGCGGGTATAGGCCATATAGTGCTCCCAGGCGTCCTTTTGGTCCTTCTGGATCCGCGCCCAGAACTGGAGGGACACGGTCTGGGCCAGGCAGTAGTCGATATAGTAGAAGGGGCTGGAATAGATGTGGTGCTGGCGCTGCCAGCCCTCGCCCTCGCTGTAGAAGGGGATGTCCCCGTCCAGGCGCATCCAGGGCATATACACCCCCAGCAGCTCCTTCCACACGGCGTGGCGCTGGGCGGGGGTCATGTCCGGGTGGGCGTACACCTCATGCTGGAAGTGGTCCACCATGGTGCCGTAGGGGATGAAGGTCAGCGCGCCGGACAGGTGGCTGTACAGGAACTTTTTCGCGTCCGGGCCGAAGAAGCCGTCGGCCCAGGGCTCGGCAAAGAACTCCATGGACATGGAGTGGACCTCGCAGCCCTCCATGGACGGCCAGACATACTCCATGGGCACCCGCTTGCGGTTGGTCCAGGCGGCGAAGGCGTGGCCCGCCTCGTGGGTGACCACCTCCACGTCGTGCTGGGTGCCGTTGAAGTTGGCGAAGATGAAGGGCACCTCGTAGTCCGCGATGGAGGTGCAGTAGCCGCCGGACTGCTTGCCCTCGGTGGACAGCACGTCCAGCAGCTCGCCCTCCAGCATGGTGCGGAAGAACTCGCTGGTCTCGGGGGACAGCTCGTCATAGAACTTTTTCCCCTGGGCCAGGATGTCGTCGGGCGTGCCCACCGGCCTGGGGTTGCCGGAGCGGAACTCCAGAGCGTTGTCGGCAAAGCTCATGGGGTAGGTCTTGCCCAGGCGCTGGGCCTGAGCGCGGTAGACCTGGTCGGCCACGGGCACCAGGTACTTCACCACGGCGGCGCGGAAGCGCTCCACGTCCTCCTTGGTGTAGCAGTTGCGGCCCATCCGGTAATAGCCCAGGGTGGTGTAGCCCTCATAGCCCAGCTTTTTGCCCATCTCGTCCCGGAGGTGGACCAGCTGGTCGTAGATGGCGTCCAGCTTCTCCTGGTTGTCCTTGTACCACTGTCCCTCCGCCTTCCAGGCCGCCAGGCGGCGGGCGTCGTCCGGGTCATTCTTGAAGGGAGTGAGCTGGGACAGGGTGTACACCTTGCCCTCAAAGGGGATCTGGGCGGAGGCCAGCAGCTTCTCATACTCCTGGGTCAGGTCATTCTCCTGCTGGAGCTGGGGGATGATCTCCGGAGAGAAGGTCTTGAGCTCGATCTCGGCGTTGACGAACATCAGGTCGCCGTACTCCCTGGAGAAGTCCGCCCGGAAGGGTGAGGCCAGCATGGCCATGGTCCAGGCCTGGGTGTACTCCTGGAGCTCAGGCATGGCGGCGTTCCAGAACTTCATCTCCCCGTCGTAGAATTCGTCCCGGGTGTCGATGGAGTGGCGGATGTGGGCCAGGTTGGTCATGGTGGACAGGTGCTTGGCCGCCTGCTCCTTGGCCAGGAACACGGCGCGGGCCGTCTCGTAGCTGTCCGCCGCCTTCAGCTGCTCCGTCAGGCTGGACAGCTGGGCCTTGACCGCGTCCAGGTCAGGGCGCTCATACTTCATGTCGGAAAATTTCGTCATCAGATCGACCTCCATCGTCACATTTGCCCGCCGGTCCGCCCGGCGGGCCCGCAAGTCCCTACATCATCTATCGAGACACTACATTATAATATATCCATTTGCTTCACGGGATCTGGACTGCATGGCCATCCAGCACCGCCCGCACCAGGGCGCCGCCCGCGTACTCCAGCGTCAGCAGGAAGGGGGGATGCTCCTCCGCCAGCAGACGCAGGAAGATCTTGTCCCCCTCCCAGATGGGCAGGTCCGCCACCTGCTCCTTGGGCACCCACTCCAGGTCGCCCTCAGCGCAGTCGCCGGCCAGCTCCCCTGTCCAGCCCGTGGCGGTGAACAGGTACATATATTCCCCTTCCCAGCCTCCGTCGGTCAGGAAGGTCACCACCCCCCGGAAGCGGAAGTCGGTCAGGGTCAGGCCGGTCTCCTCCCGCACCTCCCGGAGCAGGCACTCGTCGGGGCTCTCGTTCCCCTCGAACTTTCCGCCCACGCCGATCCACTTGTCCTGATTCACATCGTGCTCCTTCTTCACCCGGTGGAGCATCAGGTACTCGCCCTTGTGGTTTTCCAGATAACACAGGGTGCTGTTGAACACAGAGATCCCCTCCACTTCCTTCACAGGGGCCTTACATCTTGTATCATGAGCCTGGGGTATTATACTACGATCCGACTGGTTTTGCAAGGCCCGATCCTTTTCTTGCATTTTCTCTCAAAAAAAGATGGGGGCGCCCCAGGCGCCCCCATCCCAGCTTGCAGAAAAAGCCTCTCAGAGTTCGCGCTGGCAGGCGCGAAGAAATCGAGACTTGTTTTCGGCCGCGACATGTGCGTGGACGAAAACACCTCTCGGCCCGCAAACGTGCGAACTGGCCGCATTCAGCGGACGGTGAGCGCGCTGCCGCGGGCCGCAGCCTATCCGTCGAAAAAGGCTATGCCTTTTTCGACGGTCTGAGATGGGGGCGCCCCAGGCGCCCCCATCCGTCGGTCTTTATCTGGTCACTCGTCGATGGAGATGGACAGGACCTCGTCCTCCTCCGGCTCGGCGAGGACATCCTCCTCTTCCAGCTCATCGGCGGGCTCCTCCTGTTCCATCCGGGCATCTTCGCCCGCGGAGACCACCGCGTCGAACCGGCTCTCGTTGTGGATCTCATCCTCGAACTGGTCGTACTTGCGGTAGGCCGCCAGGCCGGAGCCAGCGGGGATGAGCTTGCCGATGATGACGTTCTCCTTCAGGCCCAGCAGGTGGTCCACCTTGCCCTTGATGGCCGCTTCCGTCAGGACCTTGGTGGTCTCCTGGAAGGAGGCGGCGGACAGGAAGGACTCGGTGGCCAGAGAGGCCTTGGTGATGCCCAGCAGCAGGCGGGTGCACTCGGGCATGACTAGGTCGGTGCCGTCCTCCCGCTTCTCCCCCGCGTCGATGCGGGCCTGGAGGGCGGCGCAGGCGTCCTTATACTCGGTGATGTCGATGGTGGAGCCGGACAGCAGATGGGTATCTCCGGCGTCCTCCACCCGGACCTTGCGCATCATCTGGCGCACGATGACCTCGATGTGCTTGTCGTTGATGTCCACGCCCTGCTGGCGGTAGGGCTTCTGGACCTCCTGGATCAGGTAGTTGTGGACCGCGTCCACCCCCCGGATGCGCAGCACGTCGTGGGGAGACAGGGCGCCGTCGGTGAGCTCCTGTCCCTTGACCACCTGGTCGCCGTCCTTCACCCGCAGGCCCGCGCTGTAGGGCAGGGCGTAGGTGACCACCTCGCCGTCGTCGGCGGTGATGGTGACGTTACACAACGTGGCCCGCTTGGCCTCCTCCATGGAGACGGTGCCGGAGATCTCAGCCAGCTGGGCCATCTTCTTGGGCTTGCGGCCCTCGAACAGCTCCTCGACACGGGGAAGGCCCTGGGTGATGTCGCCGCCGGCCACGCCGCCGGTGTGGAAGGTACGCATGGTCAGCTGGGTGCCCGGCTCGCCGATGGACTGGGCGGCGATGATGCCCACGGCCTCGCCCAGGCCCACAGGCTCGCCGAAGGCCATGTTCATGCCGTAGCAGTGGGCGCACACGCCGCTGCGGGCCTCACACGTCAGGACGGAGCGGACCTTGATGGACACCTTGCGGTCCGGGTCGCCCTCCGCCTCGGCCTGCTCGCGGAGCTTGGCCTCGATGAGCTTGGCATCGTCGCCGGACACCAGCTTGTCGTGGCTGACCAGCACCTGGCCGGTCTTGAAGTCCACGAAGTCCTCGGTGAGGTAGCGGCCGCGGAGGCGCTCCTCCAATGTCTCGATGACCTGGCCGTTCTCACTGATCTCAGAGATGGTGATGCCCTCGTGGGTGTGGCAGTCCTCCTCCCGGATGATGACCTCCTGGGACACGTCCACCAGGCGGCGGGTCAGGTAACCGGAGTCGGCGGTACGCAGGGCGGTGTCGGCCATGCCCTTCCGGGCGCCTCTGGAGGAGATGAAGTACTCCAGCACGGTCAGGCCCTCACGGAAGTTGGACTTGATGGGGATCTCGATGGTACGGCCGGAGGTGTCGGCCATCAGGCCGCGCATGCCGGCCAGCTGACGGATCTGGGCCTGGGAGCCACGGGCGCCGGAGTCGGCCATCATGAAGATGGGGTTGTAGCGGTCCATGCTCTTCTGAAGGGCGTCGGACACGTCGGCGGTGGTCTTTTCCCAGGCGGACACCACCAGGCGGTACCGCTCGTCGTTGGTCAGGAAGCCCCGCTTGTACTGGTTCTCGATCTTGACGACTTCCTTTTCCGTGGCGGCGATGAGCTCTGCCTTCTGCTCGGGGACGGTCATATCCGCGATGGCCACGGTCAGGGCGCCCCGGGTGGAGAACTTATAGCCCCGGGCCTTGATGGTGTCCAGCACGTCGGCGGACACGGTGAAGCCATGCTTGGCGATGCAGCTGTCGATGATCTTGCCCAGCTGCTTCTTGCCGCACATGAAGTTGATCTCGGGCTCGAACATCTCCTCGGGGTCCTCCCGGTCCACAAAGCCCAGGTCCTGGGGGATGCCCTCGTTGAAGATCAGGCGGCCCACGGTGGTGCGCACCAGCTTGTGGCGCTCCTCCCCGTCCACCACAGCGGTGCGGCGGACCAGGATGGGCTGGTGCAGGTCCAGCACGCCCTCGTCATAGGCCAGGCGGGCCTCGTTGTCGGAGGCGTAGGTGTTGTAGACCTCTTTGGGCTGGGTGCCGGCCTGGTCGGCCTCCTGGGCCAGGTAGCCGGTGGTGACCCGGTAGCGCTTGGCCTCCTCATCCCACACCCAGATGCGCTCGCCGCCCTCGACGGCGCCGGAGGACACCGCCTCGGCGGCCTCCTTCACCGTGGCATAGGACTTCTCAGGGTCGTTGGCAGCGTCCCGCTCATAGGTCAGGTAGTAGGAGCCCAGCACCATGTCCTGGGTGGGCACGGTGACCGCGCCGCCGTCGGAGGGCTTCAGGAGGTTGTTGGCGGCCAGCATCAGGATGCGGGCCTCGGCCTGGGCCTCGGCGGACAGGGGCACGTGGACAGCCATCTGGTCGCCGTCGAAGTCGGCGTTGAAGGCGGTACACACCAGGGGGTGGAGCTTCATGGCGCGGCCCTCCACCAGCACCGGCTCGAAGGCCTGGATGCCCAGTCTGTGCAGGGTGGGCGCGCGGTTGAGCATCACCGGGTGCTCCTTGATGACGAACTCCAGGGCGTCCCACACGGCGGGAGACGCCTTGTCCACCATCTTCTTGGCGGACTTGATGTTGTTGGCGTGGCCGTCCTCCACCAGCTTCTTCATGACGAAGGGCCGGAACAGCTCGATGGCCATCTCCTTGGGCACGCCGCACTGGTAGATCTTCAGCTCGGGGCCCACCACGATGACGGACCGGCCGGAGTAGTCCACACGCTTGCCCAGCAGGTTCTGGCGGAAGCGGCCCTGCTTGCCCTTGAGCATATCGCTCAGGGACTTCAGCGCCCGGTTGTTGGCGCCGGTGACGGCGCGGCCCCGGCGGCCGTTGTCGATCAGGGCGTCCACCGCCTCCTGGAGCATCCGCTTCTCGTTGCGCACGATGATATCCGGGGCGTTGAGCTGGATCAGGCGCTTGAGGCGGTTGTTGCGGTTGATGACCCGGCGGTACAGGTCGTTCAGGTCGGAGGTGGCGAAGCGGCCGCCGTCCAGCTGCACCATGGGGCGCAGCTCGGGGG